>JAHECJ010000254.1 GCA_024641805.1 Desulfococcus sp. | reverse complement strand
ATTTATCACTTTGGTGGATATCGCCTGGGGAACGGCTCAGGGAATTTTTGCCGGGATTTACGTGTTCTACCTGACGCGGATTTTTTCAAGTTGAGCATCCTCTAATCTTTTGAAATAGAAAATCGAACTTGAAAAGGATATTCTGATGATGAGAAAGTTATGCGTGCTGCTGGTGATGTTTCTGTCTGGATGCGTTCGCGTTCCTGAAGGGGTCTCGACGGTCAATGGTTTTGACATCAGCCGTTACCTGGGGAAGTGGTACGAAATCGCCCGCCTGGATCATTCCTTCGAACAGGGGCTTGAAAATGTTTCCGCAGATTACAGTCTGCGGAAGGATGGAGGGGTGAAGGTGATCAACCGGGGGTATGATCCGGAAAAGAAAAAGTGGAAACAGGCGGAAGGGAAAGCCTATTTTGTTGAAGGGTCAAGTATCGGCCGGTTGAAAGTTTCTTTTTTCGGACCCTTTTACGGCGGGTACAATATTATCACGCTGGATCAAACCGGATATTCCTATTCTCTGGTGTGCGGTCCGGACAAATCCTATTTGTGGATTCTGTCCCGGACCCCGCAAATGGAGGCCGCGTTATTATCAGACCTTGTCAGCCAGGCCAAAGGTATTGGGTTTGATACGGATGCCCTGATTTATGTTCGTCATAAGCCGGTAAAAGAGTGACGGCTTTGTAAAGGTACCCTGCTTTTTCCCTGATGCTTGAGAAAACCGGGCTATCTGGTTTCAGAAATGCCGGTCTGAAATTTTTTCCGGATGGCTTCGACCCGTTTACGGTTGACGCCAAAATCCGAATACCCGATCCGTGAGGCGGACCGGACATGAATGATCTTTTTTTTCTCATCAAAAACAAATTCCAGATCATCCACAAATCGAAATAAAAGGGAAGCACATTCGGCGCGGATATAATCACTTTCGCTGGTTATAATTTTCGTTCGGGGCAGCGAGGAGATTATTTCCGCAAGGCGTTTATGGGCTGCTTTTTGCGATGTATTAAATTGGATCGGTTCAATAAAATGCTTTTTATCTTTCGTCTGGGAGGACACGCAATTCGGTGATCCGGGGCAGGGCTTCAAAGACTTTCGAGGGGCTTTTTTTTTCATTTTAACAATTCTTTCGTTTAGGGAGTTCGTTTGATGGTCATCGGGCTGAAAGGTTCCGGTTTCTCATGATACTTCAGGTTTTTGGCAAAGTAAAGTCGGGCCGCTTCCAAAAAAATGCGGGGCTTGGTCAGATGCGGAACCATGGGATGTCGGATCATCATTTTCAATAAATTGGTGGATGTCAGTGCAAGGGATGTTCCCCGAAGCCAGGCGGAAAAAGCGATATCTTTATCCCGAATCAGGTTGATGCGGATATCGAGTTCCGTGTTTGGAAGCGAAAAGAAAAATTCATAGGAGCCTTCCATGTTGTTAAAGGGTGAAACGTGGAAGGCTTTTTGCGTATGGTATTTTCTCGTTTCATCGGACTCGGCGGAGGGTTCTGTTTTATCCGGGATATAGATATGTCGCTCACCGAAGGTATTGTTGACTTCCACCACCATGGCAGTGATCTGGCTGCTATTATCAAAACAATAATAGAAGCTGACCGGATTGAAAATGTAGTTTAAATACCTGGCGGACGTGATCATCAGGATTGACGATATCGGAAGTAACGGCTTTTTTTCACCAACGATACGAATCAGTTTTTCCCTGATGGTCCAGGGACGGTCATCCAGATAGTCCGAATCATGGATGGAGGCCGGGCGCAGACGGTTATACCCGAATAACCAAAGTGACTGATCCAGAGCGGTCAGTTCATCCAGATCCAGTCCATAAAAATAAATCGGGTATTTGAATGTATGGGTGACCGGCTGAAACCGGGAGTGCTCGACAGATCCAAGATAGATTTTTGAATTCATAACGATATTCCGAATTTTTTCGCCACATTGACTCCTGATAAAACCGCGTCTTCATGGAAACCATACCGGAAGTAGCTGCCGCAGAACCAGATGTTTTGCCTGCCGTTTAAGCTGTCCAGATCTTTCTGGGTGTTAATGGATTCCGATGTATATTGCGGGTGGGTGTAGATAAACTCGGTGATTTTAAGGTTTTCCGGAATCTCTTTTTGGGGATTCAGGGTGACGCAATAATCAGTGTCGGTTTTAAGATCGTGCAGCATGTTCATGTAGTATGTCATGGACATGGGCATATGGTCTCCGGTCTTTTTCTCACGAAGATAATTCCATGAGGAACGGGCTTTTGCCGGCGACGGGAGAAACGAGCGGTCGCAGTGGAGGATCGTTCGGTTCTCGGTGTAGCGCCAGGGGGACAGCAGCCGGATTTCTTCAGGGGATGGATCGCCCAGTATTTTAAATGTTTCATTTGCATGGGCGGCAAGAATCACTGCATCAAAGGTCGTTTCCGCGTCCTCGATCGCTAAGGTCACTTTCCCGTTTCTGCGAAAAATTCTGCGAACAGGCGTTTTTATATGGATTTTGCCGTTAAACCCTTTTAAAAACGCTTTCACATATTCATGGCTTCCTCCTTTTATGGAATACCATTGGGGCTGGTCCCTGACGGACAGCAGCCCGTGATTTTCAAAAAACCGTGCAAAGGTTTCGGCCGGAAAATCCATCATTTTGTCATCCGGTGTTGACCAGATGGCCGCTCCCATGGGAATGACGTATTGCCGGATAAATGTCCGGCTGAATCGGTTGTTGTCCAGGAATGCCCCGAGCGTCTGGTTCTGAAATCCATTTTTAGCAATATTATTTAACATCAGCCGGTTAAACCGGAGAATATCAACGAGGAACTTCCAGTACGAGGGTCGGAAAATATTACGGGGATCAGCAAACGGGGCGGCGCTGGCAAAGGTAAACCCGCTGTCCCGGTCATAATAGGAAAAGGACATGGGGCATTTGACCCGCTGGACGCCCAGCTGCCCGATGAATTTAATGAAGTTGGGGTAGGTGCGATCGTTGTGAACAATAAATCCGGTGTCCACGGGAGTGCCGGCATCCGGTCCGTCTTGGATTACAACGGTATGGGTATGACCGCCGATATAATCATTTTTTTCAAATAAGGTCACGTGATGTCGCCGCTGGAGAAGGTAGGCACAGACGATTCCTGCGACTCCGCCCCCCACCACGGCGATGTTCAGCCCGGATGATTGGTTCATTTCAAACACCTTCAATTTTTTAATGATTCAGCCTGAATGAAATTCTCAGCCGTTTTCTGATACAGAAAACCCCGGTCCATGGGATAGTTATTGGTATTCCCTTTTGAAAAAGTGATTTGATAGAGTCTCAATATTGAATTATCGGTTCTGAAATATTCCGCGCAGAAATTCAGATAGGTTCTCCAGGTGCGGCGGAAACGCTCACTGAACTGTTTGAAATTACTGCGATGAATGGTTTCCCAGTTTTGTTCAAAATTATTTGCCCATTCATCCAGGGTCAGGGCATAATGGCGTCGGAGATTTTCAATGTCTAAAATTTCAAGTCCGAATTCCGCCATGATGTTGATGGTTTCACTGAGTCCGGGTAAATAGCCGCCGGGAAAAATGTGTTTTCGGATAAAAAAATCCGTGTCCATGGGCCTGTCATGGGCAATAAAATGCAGCAGGCCGATGCCGCCATTTCTCAGGCATCCGGCCATGGATCGAATCCAGTCCCGCAGCTGGCCCTTTCCGGCGTGTTCAAAAACCCCGAGGGACGCGTATTTGTCAAAGGTTCCCGTCACCTGTCGAAAATCTTTTTCCTGGATGGAAATTTTATCCGAAAGTCCTTTCTCTCGGGCTCTTGCCGCCAGCCACTGGTTCTGGTCAATGGTGGGGCTGACGTTTGTTCCGATCACGCCGTAATTTTCACAGGCATGAAATAAAAGAGCCCCCCATCCGCCCCCCACGTCTATGAGATGATCTCCGGGCTGCAGCATCAGTTTCTGGCAGACATGTTCCAGCTTGTTTTTTTGCGCTTCCGCAAGTGACCGGGTGCCGTTTTTCCAGTAGGCGCAGGTATAGGTCATGGATGGGTCCAGGTACTGCCAGAATATTTCATTCCCACGATTGTAGTGGTGGAGTGCGTTTTTGACAGCCCGGGATATTTTCCGGTTGCCGAAGCGCAGTTCATGCCAGAAATTTCGAACTCGGATGACCGGGTGGGGAATCTTCGTCTGCCGTATATTTTCAACCAGGGATGGACCAGATTCCGCATCTGCTTTAATTAAAAGCTTCAGGTCGCCGTCAATATCCACTTCCTGGGAGATATAGGATTCGATCAGCCCCCAGCCGTGGTTGATGATGGAATTGAGTTGGGACCACCTGGACTTATAGCGAATTATCAGTTCCGGCAGAACGGTTGAGTTGCGATAGGCTGAGCCGTCGTGAAAAACCACTTCAATGGGAATGGATGATCTTCCGATCGATTCGGCATAAATTCTTCGAAGTAAACCGGACATGGTTCGTTTCACTCTCTTAGAAGATTTATGTGTCAGTTAGGGCTAAATGATCAATAAAATCAATATATATTAAATATCGAAATATTCGAAACCTGTCAAGGTGTATGACCGGTTTCAATTTTGTGATCAGGTTCCGGGTAACCTGACATGCGCCATGGCGTGAACCATCTTAACAGAAGAATAAGGTGTAATCGATCCCGCTTTCAAAAGATTGTTTTGAGACATAACCTGCTATCTTGACATATGATCTGATTGCTGTCATAAATAGACCTCAAAAAACAAAACCTTACCTG
>JAHECJ010000253.1 GCA_024641805.1 Desulfococcus sp. | reverse complement strand
ACTTTAAGGCTTTGGAGGTACAATTGCTGAATGTTGGGCGGGGACGGCTTGAGAATGACCTGAAACTGATAATAATGCTGAAGACGATTCGGATTTTCGCCGTAACGTCCGTCCGTGGGCCTTCGGGATGGCTGAACATAAGCCACATTCCATGGCTCCGGTCCAAGCGCTTTCAAAAGAGTGGCGGGATGAAACGTCCCGGCACCGACTTCCATATCATACGGCTGAATCAGAACACACCCTTTTTGAGCCCAGAATTTTTGAAGACCAAGAATCACATCCTGAAAATACATTTTTCAATCCTTATTTGTTCGTAATATAAACCTGCCAGATCCGAGCCTATGCCGGACCGGCCGTTAATCCGTTTGAATCAATACGCGTATCCAGAAGACAGGCGTCTTCGTTTTCCGAAAGAATTTTCTCCCAGTCGGTTTTTAATGCGGATATTTTATCAACCGGCCCAAGCGCCCAGAGGCATCCCCCGCCGCCGGCACCTGTGAATCGGGCACCGCAGTCATAACCAAGTGCGGAGCGGGCAAGCTGCGCGCCGATATCATCCAGCACATCCGGCGTCATCCTGACCCGAATGGCGGTTTCGCGATTTATCTGTTTTACGGCTTCATCAATATCCAATGCGGCAAATGCCTCGACGAACGCCTGAGTGCGTTTTGCGATTTCAACCCACTCGGCTCTGCATTCTCCGGAAATAAACTGTTTGACCCATATGCCGTTAATATTCCTGGATTCATGCGGGATGCCGCAATATGCGACCAGCAGGTGTTTCGACAAACTTTCGTATTGTTCCTGCTTTGCAATGGGTTTTCTCATAAAGGGCATAGATGATCCGCTGCCTTTCCAGTACCAGGCGTTGATACCGCCATAAACAGCCGCCAGCTGATCCTGGAGGCCGCACGGGACACCCGCAACGCTTTCTTCAATCCCATGGGCCAGGAGCGGTATTTTTTCCTGTGAAAAAGTCGGCCTGCCGGATTTCTCCAGCAGCAGGTTGAATGCGGCTATCAGCGCGACGGCAGCTACCGAAGAACCGCCAAGGGCGCTCCGCGGCGGTGAGCCGGATTCAATGGTAATATGGATTCCGTCAATTTGAAAATACGCCGAAATTGCGAACATCAACCCCATGGGATGATTAAACGGAACTTTTTCAATGGGGTATTGGGCACTCTCGAAACCCTTTGACGATATTTTAATAAACCCTTTTTCAAACGGCGCTATCCTGACCCGTGTGCGCATGGCAAGGGCGATGTTGAACGTGCATGGATGCAGGTATGACAATGGATAATAAAAACTGCTGATGTCCAGGGTTCCGCCCATATCAATCCGGCAGGGTGCGGATGCTTCGATGGATTCCGTTTTTAGAATGTCGTGTAATTGTTGGTTCATAGATATAATGCTGCCGGAAAAAACAGGTTATGGGGTCCTTAACCGTAAATTCCTCAAAAACTTAAGGCTTTTGGGTTCTTTCCCGATATGAAAAACGATAAATTTTTCAAGGAATTTAAACCCCTCCGTTAACGCCGCCTGACTGAACTTCAGGCGAACGGCTGTTTTTAAATCATTTTCCTGAACCCACAAAAGCTGTTTAACGGTGCCTCTCGTAAGATTCAGGGGAGATAAACTGTTTGATGAACATCCTTGGCACAGTATCCCCCCCTTTGCAAGTTCAAAAAAAAGGGGGCCGCCCTTGATTTCATCTATTTTTTTATGGCATTTGCCGCACTCTGAAAAATCAGGGGACATGCCGGAAAAATTTAAAAATCCAAGCTGAAAAATGATGTTTAATTCCTCGTTTCCGATTGCCCCGGCGTCAAGAGATTCCAGGCAATACTGCAGCAAGTGATAGAGCCGGGCCTGTTCTTTTCCTTCTTCCAGCCAGATATTGACCAGTTCCGCCCAATAACTCGCGTATGATGTTTTCATGATATTGCCGCGAATGCCGGAAAACGGATTTTCCAGTTCCGCTTCCTGTAAAGCGATCATTCCCCGACCTTGCGGGTTCCGGCACTCAATATGGAGCAGGGAAAAAAGTTCCAGCAGCCCGGGGGGGAATCGCTTACGACTTTTTTTAGCATTTTTGGCAATGACCGTCAGTTTACCTTTGTCAAGTGACAGCAGCGTAACGATCAGGTCGTAATCACCATACGATGACCGGCGTAGCAGAATGGCTGGTGTGGAAAATGTTGGCATGGGTCATTCAACTGAGTTATTCGGATGGCGGCAGTTCAATATTAATAACGTCCCCCTTTTTGCCGGGGACAAAAACCGGCTGATCATTGAGCAACATTTTCACCCCGCCGGCATTTCCTAACTGTATTTTAATCCGGGACGATGCTTCGAGCTCCATATGATCCATGGGATGCAGTGAATATTCAACAGGCTCGGCATCGTCAATAATAATCTTGAGCCAGGTATCTTCGAGCGCGTCTATCTGCAGGAACAGTTTATCCATTTGGTTCGTCATCAATGTGCCAGGAGAACCATCAGCACCGCCGATAGAATCTGGATGCTCAATGATTTCCGGTTGGTTTTTCCCGGTTTCAACCAGGGAAATTACCTGAGGTCCGTATATGAAATAGGCCAGCGCCGCGAGGAGGATTATCAAAAGCCCGGCGGAAATGCATTGCCGGAACAGAAACTTTTTCCTGTTTTTAGAATGTTTTGCTTCCGCTGTCTGGTTTTCGATAAACAACATTCGATTGATGGTATACCGGTCTACAATGTCATCCTCATCAACCCCGATAAATCTGGCATATGCCTTTAGAATGCCTTTAACATAAACCACATCCGGCAGCTGCTCATGGTCTTCCGCCTCAATAAGCGCCAGTTGACGTGCACTGATCTTAATTTCATCAGCGACCGCCTCGATGGTTATTCCCATCTGCGTTCGCATAGATTTAAGATAGCGCCCGAATGCCATGGATTGGGGATCTGGATTCATTCTATTATCGTTCAACCTGGATTCCATGAAGCTGTTTATCGAATAATCTGGATATTCGCTTCCTCCCGAAGATTTTCAATCCATGACTGAAATTTTTTATTCACTTCTTCCTCGTAAAGCATCTTTCTGATTTCATCCGTCACTTCGCTTAACGGCCGGCCGGCGGTTTCTTCTATTTTTTCAACATAAAAAAGCTGATACCCCTGTTCCGTTTCCGTAATTGACGAAAATTCTCCGGCTTTTAATTCTTTGACGGCAGCCTGGATGTTTTCCGTCAGCTCGTCCAGCGCAAAAAGCCCAAGCTTTCCGCCATCTCCGGCATTGATGGCCTCGGAATACTTTTTAGCCATTTCTTGAAAAGATGCTCCTTCGCTCAGCTCTTTGTAAACCGACTCCATCCGGGAATAAACGGCTTCCCGGGATTGCTTATCCCCGCCAATCGGATATGGCATCATGATGTTCCGCAGCATGTATTTTTGTTTAACAGCGTATTTGTCGGGATGTTTCTCATAGTAAGCGGCAATATCCGTATCGGTAATGATGATTTTTGACTTAATTTTGATGTTCACCAGGTTGTTTCTGAGAATCTGCTTCTTGATCTCTGTTCTGTATTCGTCCATGTTGATCCCACTGGCTGTCAATGCCGCCCGGAGATCCTCATCGGAATAATAATTCATTGCCTTGACCTGCTCAATGGCAGCGTCAACCTCTCTGTCATCAACAAAAATACCGGAATCCTTTATTTCCTGATCCGCCAGTTTGTCATCAATCAGATTATTTAAAACATCGGTGCGAATTTTATAAATTTCCTCAGTTTCCCTGTACGGCGGATATCCCTTGCTTCGAATCTGTTCCTCGTATCTTGCGGCTGCTTTGTTAAGTTCCACGAGACGGATAATATCGTCATTGACAACCGCGACAATGCGGTCAACCACCTGAGCGGATTCCGCATTCCGCCCGGGGAATAAAACAGCCATGCACAACAATACCAGGAGGCAGCATAAATAATTCTTTTTCTTATAAACAATGGTATGATTCATCATGTCAAAACCGATCGCAGATGCAAATAAGTTGTTAGTATAATTAATAGTTTGAAATTATTAAAATTTTTTTAATTAACATATCCCGCAATCTCCATCAAGATATTTTTGGTTTGCGCAAGAATTCCTCCCAGTCCTTTTCCGCTGAGAACCACCTTGAGCCCGTCACCCGGCATAAAATAATATTGTCCGGGATTCTTATCCACCATTTCAAACAGCGCAAACGGACGCTTTTGATGGAGTTCGGAAAACCAGAGAAACAGAAACTCTTCGCTCAAATCCAGCTTTTTAACCCCGGCCTTGATTGAAAGGATTTTCAGCATAATCTTTAACAGCAGATTCCCCGCTTCCTGGGGCAGATTTCCAAACCGGTCAATCAATTCTTCCTTAAAGTCTGAAACTTCCTTTAATTCCATCATTTTTGCCAGCCGCCGGTAGGCCATAAGCCGCTGATCGATATCGGCGATATAGGACTCCGGAATAAACACGGACATCGGAACGTTAATTTCAGGTTCGAGTTTTTCTGTTACTGTTTCGCCTTTCAATGATGCGATGGAATCTTCCATGAGCTTTAAAAACATATCATATCCGACCGCTGCGATATGGCCGGACTGGGATACGCCCAGCGCCGCGCCTCCGCCTCTGATCTTCAGATCGCTCATGGCGATTTGAAACCCTGCCCCGAGCCCGGTATGTTCCATTAAAACTTTTAGCCGCTTTTCCGCCTCACGGGTCAGTGCGGC
>JAHECJ010000252.1 GCA_024641805.1 Desulfococcus sp. | reverse complement strand
GCGAAGAGATTTTTGAGAAACGATGTCTAACGCCATGGGAGGATTAAAAGGACTCGTTTTGGGGAAATCAGGTATTTTTTAACAGGCGTAAATCTTATATTTATGAATTTAAAATGTTTTCGTAATTCAAAACAGGTGACTTGAAAAAAAGAAAGAAAGCTTATTGTTATTATATGACGATAAATTTGCGTTGATAAAAACGGAGGCGAATGATGAAACTTAGTGCAAGAAATTTATTAAAGGGCAAGGTTTCAAAGATTATGTTAGGTGCAGTAAATGCCGAAGTGGAGCTTGAATTGGCAGGCGGGCAGAAAATTGTGTCCATCATAACCATCAACTCTGTAAAAAGACTTGGGCTTGAAGTCGGCAGGGAGGCATATGCGATGGTCAAGGCTTCGAGCGTGATGATTGCCGTTGATTAGTGAGAATGTCCTATGAGTTGGGACCGGCAGCAAGGGGGAAGTAAACCTGCTGCCTTTTTATTTTTCTTAAATGATGCTTCCCGGTTTTCAGCTCATTTTTTATTCCTGGGGAATGATTTTGCTTGCGGTTCTTCGGGCTATCCGGGCCAGGTCCCGAACCCTCACAAAATCATCGGGTTTCAGAACCCCTTCAAGCCCGGAAATGGCAGAGAGCTTCATTCCGTGCTTTAAACCCAGCTTATAGATTTCGCTGACTTTTTCCCACTGGATATCCCGCCCCACACTGAAGTTTTCAAAGCGTCCTTCCAGGGCCAGAACAATGGCTTCCGCCAGGCTGGCATAAGCCACCCCCGGCGGGAGTCCGATATTTTTCATTTCAGGTTCCCCGGGTAACGCAATTTCGCCGGATGCGATGATCAGCACATCCGGTCGTCTTTTGGCGTCCTTAATGGTGAAATTAAGCGGCCGGTTAACATCGGTAATCACGCATCCCGGTTTCACTTTTTCGATATCAAGAATTTTTTCATTCGGACCCGGATACGATGCTGTGACAATAACGTCCATGTCATCCAGATACTTATCAGATCTTGTCGTGATCTGGACTTTGACGTCTTTAATCTCATTTAATATGGATTCCCGCAAGGCAAGCAGTTTGGCATCATGGTTGTCGACCATGTAAACTTCCTTAAAAGCCGTGGCCAGCAGTTTGGCGCAGACAGATCCGACCGCACCGGTGGCACCGATGACCATGGTTTTCCCTTTCATCTTTTTCCCTTTGGTCATTTCAATCAAGCCCATCTCCCTTACCGCCTCCGCCGTGGCCCAGAGCGCTGCGGAGGCACTATAGCTGTTCCCTGTGGTAATCGGGAGTTCGGACAATTTCGCCACCGTGAGCCCCGCATCGCCCATGGCTTTTGTTAACGCCCCCAGCCCGATAATCTGGGCGCCAAGACCTTTGGCTATTTTTGCGGCTTTGAGCAGCCGGGAATTGATAAAATCGGGGCTGTGGGCCAGCATCTGTTTCGGGGTGGCGCCGATGGCAATCAGCCATCCTTCTGCTTCCACACCGGTGGGGGATTTTATTCCCGTGACTTTGGAGTAAACAAACGGCGGGGAATACGCTATGATCTTTTCAATGGTATCCAGCTTGGCGGTGGGCCGTAATTTAGACAGCCACCCCACCGGCGCGATTTTTTTCAGGTAATCCCGGGTCAGGGGATGGACGACAAAGGCAAAGCGGTTGACGCGTTTTTTTTCCCCGGATGGATAAATAACGCGCGGATCCATTCGCCGTTCGGATATGACTTCAAGCAGATCATCCCGCGAAAGCGTTTCCGGCGTTTTATCAAGCGCCACCATAATCATTGCTTCCAGAACACTGATGCCCACTACATTTTCCAGGATTTTGGGAGTTGAATCAATAATGACGTCAACGCCGCGTTCTTTGAGAAATTTTATCCGGTCATCATACGCTGTTGCGGTGATGACGGTTTTCCCGGCAAGTTCTCTGAGGCCGCAGTTTTTGAGGTATTGATGAAAATTATAATAGGGAACGACAATGATATTCGCCTGCTGGATGGCTTTTTGGATGATAAATTCATTGAACGTCCTTAAGGGCATGGCAAAATCAGAAAACTGCCGGCTCGGCACCCATTTTAAAACACTGTGGAGCTCGTTCGCATATAGCTTCAGGTCCTCAATGGATTTCAAGAATTTGGGAATGCCGTGTTCTAAGATCGGATCGCAGAATTTAAGGTTGGAGGTATATTCGGATATGGCATTTGCGGTGCTGGAGTTAATCATTCCGGAAAAGAATACGACCCGGCTGTTATTGAAATAATTGTTGCCGAATGTGTATTGAAGATGACGAATGGTCCATTCATGACCGACGCTGCGGAGCGAATCGCCGGTTGTGAAGGGGGTTTTCAACCTGCTTCCCAGCTGGTAAAGGGTTTTTGTCTGAGATTCAGCATTGTTTTTATTTCCGATAGAAAAAGGAAACTGGATGGAGCCCAGCCCGATAACATCGGCCTTTGAATCCCATTCCTGGAGCAGGTCCGCTGCGATATCCACGCTGCCGTCCGTGCCAAGACGTATTACCCGAAAATCAATCCCCATGAACCGGGGGTTGAAATCATAGTCGTCCTTACTGGGACCCAGGCTGATGTTAACAATGGTCTTCATTGATGCTATCCTTTCTTATGTCAAAAAAAACAGTCAGTGATAAAACTGACCGCTTGCAATGTTCCGTAGTAATACTTAGCTGACAGTTTCGTAAAAAAATTTCCACCCCCCAAAATTATGATGACATATTTTCATCAATTTTGTAAATTTTGTCAAACACAAACCATGGCTTCATGCCTGGGTTTATATTTTACTGGACTTGAAATGGTTTTTAATGTGTTATGCTGTTCCAGATAGTGGGTTATAGCAGTTCTCAGATTAATTTTCCGATTCAAAAATGATAGAAGCCAGTCATTGCGAAACGAAGTGAAGCAAACTCAAAGTCGAAGGGGATTGCTTCGTCGCTGACGCTTCTCGCAATGACAGACAAACGGAAAATATTTATGAAATCCACTATAAAAGCCCGCGGCATCAAGCCAACACCCTGTAATGGATTATTCGATTTACAGGGAAGGAGACAGGAAAGTGAAAAAAATATATAGTTTAAATATTTTGCTTATTTTAGGGATGTTGTGTATGCCCGGTCTTTCAAGCGCCGATGTATATATAAAGTACAAACGTCATACCGATGCGGTAAAGATCATGGGTTTGGAGAAGCCGGAAGAAAATGTGGATGAAGAAATCTGGATCACAAGAAAAGGTTACCGGAGTGACGATCCTAAAAGTTCTGTTATCATGCTTCGCTATGAGCCGAAAGTTATCCGGATTGACCATCGGGAAAAAACATACGTCCAAAGAGACCTCAATAAAGATGAGCTGCAGATTCGCATAACGGAGGGTAAGGACCCTGAAAAAACGGCGGCCATGAAGGGGATGATGGGAAATATGATGAAAATTGAGGCCAGTGTCCAGACAACCGACGAACAAAAAAAAATCGGATCCTGGAATTGTAAAAAATATTTTCTTTCAGTGAAAACGTTTATGGGGCAATTTGATAACGAGATATGGGCCACCGAGGATTTGAAAATGGACCCCGTTTTATATAACCAGCTGACGTCATTGATGATATCTGAATTTCCGGGCACGGATAATCCTATGAAGGAGGTTCGGGCTGAAATCAATAAAATAAAAGGGATTCAGGTAAAAATCATTTCAACCCGAAAGATTCTGAATCAGACCCGTCAATCAGTGACCGATCTGTTGGAGTTTAAAGAAAGCAAAGCACCGGAAAACATTTTGGCAACCCCCAAAGGATATAAGGAGAAAATCCTGCCGGAACAGAAAATCAATTTTCCGGTCCTGCCTTCGCAGCCGGCAAACCATGCAGGCGGTAAAGATGCCGGCGCCAGTACGGTTAAATGATTAATTAGTGCCGCTGCCGATCACTGCTGTGGCCCGGATTTCAACCATCAGCTGCGGCATAACCAGCTCTTTGACGCCCACCGCGGTCCACGCCGGGTAATTATCCGAGATGAATTCCGATTTTACTTTTCCAAATGTTTTCATGTCTTTTATTTCGGTGTGGTAGGTCACCAGTTCCACGATGTCATCCAGGGAGGCGCCGGTTTCCGCCAAAACTCTCTGCAGATTTTGAAAAGCCATTCGCGCCTGAGCTTCAATTGTTTCACCCACAGCGCCTTTTTCATCCATTCCTACCTGGCCGGAAATCCAGACGGTATTGTCAACACGAACCGCCTGGGAAAATTTTAATGTCTTATAAATAAATTCCGTTCCAGCCGGATTGATCAGGGTTTGTGTATTCTGTTTTTTATCAGTTCCCATTTATTTGTCCTTTGTAGTTTTTTTATGAAAAATTCAGGTTAAAACAGCCGGGCAATGATAAAGATTCCGGCCATGGAAAACCCGATCGCTACCTTAGCCGCAGCGCCCGCAACCATCCCCAGCCAGGCCCCGATGCCGGCCCGCCCGGCGGCCTGAATGTTTCGTCGTACCGAGAGCTCCCCGATAAAAGCACCGATAAACGGTCCCAGCAGGATACCGATAAATCCGAAAAAGAGACCGAATACGGCACCAATGGCTGCTCCGGCAGCTGCTTTCGGACTGGCGCCGAATCGTTTCACCCCCATGGCGCCGGCCAGAAAATCCAGCAAATGGGCCATTATTGCTAAAATTGCCAGAATCGTCAGGACCACCGGGCCGACATAGGCAAAGTTTTCTGCCCAGGCTGCCATTAT
>JAHECJ010000251.1:776-4750 GCA_024641805.1 Desulfococcus sp. | reverse complement strand
CTTTGTGAGTGAATCCGTTCCCGAGGACCCGAAACTCAAAGCAAAAGTGTTTGCGCAGTTCCACGGGATTTGTCCGCCTCATACCATTTTCACTACCAATACATCATCTCTGGTGCCGTCGATGTTTGCGGAAGCTACCGGACGTCCGGACCGGTTTGCGGCATTTCATTTTCATGATACCCGGGTGACCCAAATAGTCGATATCATGCCCCACCCGCAGACATCGTCTGAAGTGGTTGATATCATAGAGGCATTTGCCGTCCGTATCGGACAGATTCCGATCATGCTGAAAAAGGAAAATTTTGGATATGTGTTTAATGCCCTGATCATGGAGCTGTTCAAATCCGCGCAGACCCTGGCCGCCAATGAGGTAGCATCTATTGAAGATGTGGACCGGGCCTGGATGGGGGTGATGCATACCCTGGTGGGCCCGTTCGGCATCATGGACAGCATCGGCATCGATACGGTCTGGAAAGTCACCGACTACTGGGCCAAAATTGTGAAAGACCCGCAGCAGATTGCGAATGCCGCGTTTATGAAAACCTATGTCGACAAAGGGGATTTGGGCGAAAAGACCGGCAAAGGGTTTTATTCCTATCCGCATCCGGCGTATTCAAAACCCGGTTTTGTGGCATCCCCGGACAGTGGGAACAAGTAATTTTCAACTGGTTGAATTTTATACGTCTCTATAATCAAAATAAAAAACCTGCTCATGGATATTGGCCACGAGCAGGTTTTCCTGTTTCAAAAATTCATAAGAATCAGCAGAAATTCAAATGATTTATTGGAAGTATTATTCCAGAACAGGTTCAGGTATTATTTCCACGTGAGTTTTGACCTTGCCCCGTTGTTTGTCTTTTAGTTTATTCAGCTGGCGACCGATCGTTTTGAATGCATCGTTAATAACGGTTCTAATGGATTCTCCGGTTCCTTCTTCATCGGATTTCTGGTGCACCACCAGTTCTTTTCCGGGCGGGACCCGCATGCTGATGCGGACGTGAAACTGGTTAACGGAACGTTTGCTTTCCTGGTCCTGCTCAAGGGAAATCCGGCAGGAAACAATACCATCGTGAAATTCGTTGAGTTTGTCGGCTTTGTCATGAATCAGTTTTTCAATTGCATCGCTCTTTTTTACATTACGATAAGTAATTTCAATCGGAACTCTCATGATACCACCTTTCTTTTAAAAAAAGATTATATTTAAACCAGTAATTTCTTACTGGGGACAACATGGAATGGTTAAGGGGTGATGAAGCAGTCTCCTCTTGATTGGAAATGCGAAACAAGTCTTCATTCATAATTTAAATCATCCTTTGCCGATCGTCAAAGCGAATTTTTCATTAAACGGGCCTATGGGTCAAAAAAGATCTAAAATTTTTTTTTGAAACCTGGCATTATGGATATTATAGTCTATCCGGTATGAAAAAAACAATTCTTAGCTGTTTTTGTCAGGACGTTAGAGGGGTGTTAAAAAAAGATATGAGCGCCGGCCAACGCTAAAATTGGGCAGAGAGGCAGACAAAATGGGGAGCATTTTACTGGAAGGGGGCGCCGAATTTCAAAGCGGCATGGCGGAGCCGGACCGGCAGGCCATTGCCCTGACCAGCGGGATGGATATATCGGTCTGCATTATCCCGGCGGCGGCAGCGCCGGATAACAATCATGAGCGTGCCGGAAACACTGGTGTCCGCTGGTTTCAGTCCTTAGGCGTGAAAAATGTCCGCAGCCTGCCGGTAATAGACATTGCATCCGCCAATGACCGGTATTTGGCCGAAATTCTGACACATGCAGATATGATCTATCTTCTCGGCGGATTTCCCGGTTATCTGGAAAACACCTTGCGGGATAGCCGCTGCTGGTCGGCGATGATTGAAGCCTGTCACCGCGGTGCCATCCTGGGCGGCAGCAGCGCCGGCGCCATGGTGATGTGTGAATGGTATTTTAATCCTGAAAACAGGAAAATTCAGCACGGTCTTGGACTTCTTCCCGACATGCTCGTCATTCCCCATCACGAAACCATGAACAAGTCATGGGTTGAAATGATCCAGGCGCAACTGCCGGAAGTTATGATCGCCGGAATTGACGAGCAGACCGGCATGCTCCGGAAACAGGAAAGCGGTCAATGGCATGTCTATGGAAAGGGCGCCGTAACGGTATATCGGGACCAAAAGACGCAAAAGTATTCTGCCGGTGTTCCCGGGTTTAATATGGGTTAATCAAAATAACTATTGATTTTATTCGGTATTTATTCTTAAAAAGTATCAACGGGAAATAAAAGGAATCCGTCGGTTGGAAAAAACCACTGCCACTGAATCAGCAAAACAAATAATCGATGCGCACGAAGCGGATCCGTATTTTTCAGCGGATTTTCAGAACCGGCATGATTCTGTTTTTCCTCCGAAATTTTAATCGCTTAAAAAGAGCTTGCCATGACCTCACGAAGGGGCCAGATCGTGTTGATGGGTTCGGGAGAGCTGACATCAACCATGGTGGATGTCCATAAGCAGATGCTTGCCCGGCAGGAAAGTCTACCGAAAGCCGTATTCCTGGACACACCGGCCGGATTTCAGCTCAATGCGGATGAAATTTCAAGAAAAGCACAGGAATATTTCCACCACCATGTCCGGCACGAACTTTCCATTGCGTCTTTCAAATCCGCGGATACCGCATCTGGATTTGAAATTGAAACCGTTTATCAGCAATTGAGAAACGCGGATTATTATTTAATCGGCCCCGGCAGTCCCACCTATACGGTATCCCACCTTCAACAAACAAAAATTCCTGATATCATTATAAAACGTGTGGAATCCGGCGCCTGCCTGACCGCTGCCAGCGCGGCCGCGCTGACGGTCGGGAAACATACACTGCCGGTGTATGAAATTTACAAGGTGGGGCAGCGTCTCCATTGGGTGGGTGGATTGGATATTTTAGCAGGCTTCGGCTTGAATGTGGTGGTGATTCCCCACTGGAACAATGCCGAGGGCGGGACGCATGATACGCGGTTCTGCTATATGGGGCGCCCGCGTTTCGAAAAACTGGAAGCCCTGCTGCCCGGGGATACAATTTTTGTGGGTCTTGATGAACACACCGCCTGCATTATGGATCTGGAAACACAAACCGCTGAGATTCGGGGGCTGGGGAATATCATCATCCGGCAGGCGGGCCGGGAATTGTCTTTTGGCAGGGGAGAAACCATTCCGCTGCAACTGTTTACCGAAGGGCTATCGCGGACACGGTTGCAAACGGATTCCCCGAATAAACCGGTCGATGTAAAAAATGCTGAAAATAAAGAAAAAACTTTTTGGGAAAAGATCCATCAGCTGGAAGCCGGTTTTCAGGAAGGACTGGCGAAACACGATGCAAAAATGATGGTCAGTGCGCTGCTGGATCTTGACAGTACGCTCTGGCAGGCCCAGGGCAGCCTGGAAAGTGAAGAAAATATTACCCAGGCCAGGGAGGTTCTCCGGGACCTGATCGTGCTTTTGGGCGTTGAAATGGCGACCCGGCCGAAAAGTTCGGCGTCGGTCATCGAACCATTGGTGTCCCGGTTGCTTGAAATGCGAGAGAATTTCAGAAAAGAAGAAAGATGGGCAGATGCCGATAAAATAAGGGATATACTGTATCAGTCCAATATCATTGTGGAAGATACCAATGATGGGCAAAAGTGGCGAATGATGGATTCGCAGTGAAATCAATTTGAAAAGAGAGCAAATCCGCATTGTGTATCAGCAACAAATTGAACCCGCTGAAAATATCTTCCATATCCCTGGAAGACATGCAGAATATTTTTAATGACACCGGGAACCGCCTGAGATGGAACTGTCTGTTTGTTCTGCCGTTTTGGCTGAAAAACTGGTGGCAGATATTTGGAGCCGCCAAAACGCCGGCCATTTTAGCCGTCCGGTCGGACACGGCCCTGGTGGGTGTGGCCCCCCTCATGATCGAGGGACATACGGCGAGATTTCTCGGCCACG
>JAHECJ010000251.1:0-766 GCA_024641805.1 Desulfococcus sp. | reverse complement strand
TGGAACATTTAAGAAAAATGGATGTCTGCCGTATCGAACTTGGCGCCCTGCAGCCGGGTTCCATGGTCCTGAACGGTTTATCCTTAGCGGCGGAGAGCGCAGGGTATCGGGCAACCGGCGAGGAAGTCGGAAAATTCTATGAACTGGAATTGCCGGACACCTGGGACGGCTATCTTGCTCTTTTAGATGGGAAGCAACGCCACGAGGTCCGCCGGAAGATGAGAAGACTCCGTGAAGCCGGACAAATTGACTTTCATGTGGTCAGGCATGTGGATGCGTTTGATGAATTTTTATCATTATTTCAGGCAAGCCGGAAAGATAAGGCCCAATTTTTAACGGATCCGATGAAATCTTTTTTCCAGTTCCTGGCAGGATCAATGGCGGAGCTGGATATGCTGCAGCTGGGGTTTTTAAGCATTGACGGAAAGGCTGCGGCATCCACATTCTGTTTTGAATACGCGGATACGGTTTTTTTATATAATAACGGGTATCATCCGGAATTCAGCAGCCTGAGCGCGGGATCTCTGTGTAAGATTCTCAGCATTAAACACAGTATTGAGAAAAAAAAGACCTGCTATAATTTTTTAAAGGGCGATGAAGCGTATAAAGAGCGATTGGGCGGCCGGCCCGTGCCGCTGTATCGGCTGACCATCGATTTAGGAACAGAGTGATTTCCAATTTCAGCGCACCCGCAGCGTCCAATGACGCCCCGCAGAGTTCACTACAGCAGGAGGCCATTTTCCCTGCTTAATTGTTTTGGTAAAAA
>JAHECJ010000250.1 GCA_024641805.1 Desulfococcus sp. | reverse complement strand
ATTTGTTAACGCCCTCGGTGATATCGGCACGGAATGGGGCGTTGCTGCTGCCGGTTGCGTTAACTGGGGCTTCCCGACCCTGGCGGATACGGATATTCCGGAAATTCTGCCGACGGGTATCTGTACTTATGAACACGTGGTGGCCAATGTGCCGCACAGCGAAATCGTTCAGAAATCCGTTGAAGTCCGCGGTTTGAAGGTTACGGTCTCTGAAATTGATATCCCGCTGGCATTCGGTCCTGCCTATGAAGGTGAACGCGTTCGCGGCGCGGATCTTTTTGTCCAGTGCGGCGGTGGAAAAACCAAGTGCACCGAACTGGTAAAGATGGCCGAAATGAACGAGATTGAAGACGGAAAAGTTCAGGTCATCGGTCCGGATATTACTGATCTCAAAGAAGGTGACACATTCCCGCTCGGCATTTATGTGCAGATCGCCGGCCGCGAGTTCCAGACTGACTTTGAACCCATCATGGAACGTCAGATCCATCATCTGGTGAACTATATCCAGGGCATCATGCACATTGGGCAGCGTGACATTTCCTGGGTTCGCATCAGTAAATCCGCGGTGGAAAAAGGATTTACATTAAAAGATATCGGCGTGGTGCTGCATGCCAAGTTCCATCAGGATTTCCAGAAAATCGTGGACAAGGTCCAGGTCACCCTTTATACGAAAACCAAAGATGTTGACAAGATCACTGAACGCGCCCGTGCGGAATACAGAACCCGTGATGAGCGTGTTGACAAGATGACGGATGAAGATGTGGAACTTTTCTACTCTTGCACCTTGTGCCAGTCATTTGCTCCGAACCATGTCTGCTCGGTCAGTCCGGAACGAACCGGTCTTTGCGGTGCATATAACTGGATGGACTGCAAGGCATCTTTTGAAATCAATCCGACAGGGCCGAACCAGCCCATAGAAAAGGGTGAATGCCTTGATTCCAAACTCGGACAGTGGAAAGGCGTCAATGACTTTGTCTATAAAGCATCCAGAGGCGCAGTCACTCATTATAACTTCTACTCCATGGTTCATGATCCCATGACCACCTGCGGCTGCTGTGAATGTATTGCCGCCATGCTGCCTTCCTGCAACGGCGTCATGACAGTGGGCCGTGATTATGCCGGAGAGACTCCCTCCGGGATGAAGTTTACGACTCTGGCCGGCGTAATGGGCGGCGGGGCGCAATCCCCCGGATTTGTCGGCCATTCCAAATACAATATTACCCAGGGAAAATTCCTCACGGGTGATGGCGGATTGCTTCGAATGGTGTGGATGCCCAAAATGCTGAAGGAAGAACTCAAAGACCGTATCATGAAACGAGGCGCGGATATGGGTTGCCCGGATCTTTATGACATGATCGCCGATGAAACCGTAGGAACCACGGAAGAAGAGATTCTGCCGTTCCTTCAGGAAAAAGGACATCCGGCACTGACCATGGATCCGCTGGTTGGGTAATTTTTCCGTCATGAATCTATTGACATCGCGGGAGTTCAAATTATATCCCCGCGATGTCATAATTAATCATCATGATGATCAGTGAATAATCGATTTTAATTAGCATATTTTTGATTAAGTATATAAGGAGACAAAAATGGCACTAACTGGTATACAGATTTTCAAGCTCCTTCCGAAGACCAACTGCAAGGAATGTGGCGTTCCCACCTGCCTTGCATTTGCAATGAACCTTGCATCCGGTAAGGCAGAGCTTGACAGTTGCCCGTACGTATCGGATGAAGCGAGAGAACAGCTGGCCGAAGCCTCTGCTCCTCCCATCCTGCCGGTTCAGATCGGCAAAGGGGTTCGAAAGTTCACGGTGGGCGCAGAAACGGTATTGTACAGACATGAAAAAACATTTTATAATCCCACAGCCTTAGCGGTTAAGGTCCGATCGGACATTAAAGAAAAAGACCTGAAAGCAAAACTGGCTACCTGGAATGCGTTCCAGTATGAGCGTGTGGGGTTGAATCTTCGCCCGGAACTGGTCGCGGTTGAAGATGCCGGAGATGCCAAAGCATTTGCCAAGACCGCTAAAACCATTGCGGAAACGTCTGAATTCAACCTGATTTTGATTTCAGATAAAGCGGATGCGATGAAGGCAGCGGTTGAAGCGACCAGCTTCAAAAATCCTTTGATTTATGCAGCCACGGCAGCAACCGTCGATGCATTCGGTGCTCTGGCAAAAGAAAATGACCTGCCGCTGGCTGTCAAGGCAGATTCCGTGGCAGCATTGATTCCTCTGACAGACAAACTGGTGGGCATGGGTATTAAAAAACTTGTGCTTGACTCCGGATCCCGTGAGGTAAAACAGGCGTTTGAAGATCAGGTGGCCATCCGCCGGGCGGCCTTAAAAACCGGGAACCGTTCACTGGGTTTCCCGACCATTGCGTTCCCGTGTGAAATGGCGTCCAACCTTGATGTGGAAACCATGCTGGCAGCCATGTTTATTGCAAAATACGGCGCCATCACTGTACTTTCTGATTTTACGACCGAATCCCTGTTCCCGCTGCTGCTCGAAAGACTCAACATTTATACCGATCCTCAGCGTCCGATGACGGTTACCGAAGGTATCTATGAAATTGGAAATCCGGATGAAAATTCGCCGGTCCTGATCACGACCAACTTTGCTTTGACTTACTTTATTGTTTCCGGCGAAATTGAAGGAAGCAAGGTCCCGGCCTGGTTGCTGATTAAAGATACTGAAGGCCTGTCCGTATTGACCGCCTGGGCAGCCGGTAAATTCGCAGGTGACGACGTCGGCATGTTCGTTAAAAAATGCGGAATTGCAGACAAAGTTAAAAGTAAAGAATTGATTATCCCAGGATATGCCGCAGCCATCGTAGGTGAAATTGAAGAAGAGTTGCCGGGCTGGACCATTACGGTTGGGCCGAGAGAAGCTCCTCATCTACCTGCGTTTTTGAAATCAAGATAAAATATAATATCGGATTGATCTGTTGTTGATATTGCATAACAGTTTGATATTTTAATATTATGCTGTTGTTGTCAACCGTCAAGCCAAGAAATGGAGGTAGACCAAATGTTATGTATAGGTGAAAGTTTAAATGTCATGTCCAAAAAGATTGGTGGTGCGTTTAAGGCGCGCGATCCGAAGCCAATCCAGGAAGAAGCCCTTTTCCAGAAATCAAAAGGAATGGACTACATTGACATCAACCTCGGCCCGGCCAAAAAGGACGGTATTGAATTAATGCCCTGGGTGATTCAGACGGTTCAGGAAGTGGTGGATGATATTCCTTTGGTGTTGGACACATCCAATATCGACGCGATTGAAGCCGGTCTCCAGGTTTATAAGCCGACCGCAAAAGCGCCACTGATCAACTCAATTATGTGCCGAGTCGAAAGATATGAAAAGATGATTCCCCTGGCAGCTAAATATAATGCGGATTTCATCGCATTGATGTGGGGCCCGGACGGATTGCCGAGAGATGAGAATGAACGTGCTGCGCTGTGCGTAGAATTGCTGTATGCAGCCAACGAAGCCGGTATCGAGAATGACCGGATCTGGGTGGACGGCATTGTCACTCCGGTGAATATTCAGCAGCAGCAGTGTGTCAGCCTGCTGGAATTCCAGAAAATGATCCAGGACATCGCGCCGGGTGCAAAAAGCACCTGCGGCCTGTCCAATATTTCCAATGGTCCCCCGACGCACCTGCGGCCGATCCTGAATTCAACATACATGGTCATGCTGGAAAGATATGGCATGTACTCAGTGATTTCAGATCCATTGGACGACAAGCTGACGGATATTGCCAAAGGCAAACGGCAGGACATCGTTGATGTGGTCCATGCGACCATGGACGGCAATGCACCGGATATCAGCAGTATTTCCAAGGAACTGGCGGATTATGTTAAGACCGTTGATGTTATTCTTGGCAGAACCCTGTATTCCGATTCGTGGCTTGAGCTGTAATACACAAGTTTATACATAATGGAAAAGGCCCCGCTCTGTTAATCAGGGTGGGGCCTTTTTTATTTAAATGGAGATGAAATTTAAATGGCACGGGTTGATGATTATTTTAACGCGAAAAAAATAGCTGTTGAGAACCTTGCAAAAGAATCCATGGATGATTTGCGGGGTGTGCCGGCTTAGAAAAGTTAAATGAAGAGACATTTCAGGTGCCTTTTTTAAATCGGATTTATCACGTGCATTACCCGGATTTTGAATTTACGGATTTGGCGGATAAAGATGCAGCGGTTCCTATTCAGGAACAGGTTCTTATCTTGCACTATCTGAGCGCCATGAAATCAATCACGGTGTTCGGCAACTGGATTGCGTACCGGGAAATACCCGGCACATCTTTTTATTTCAGCGCCTTTGTAAAAAGGGCTATTGATCCCTTAAAGAAAGTGTTCGGCCAAAATGTAGCCGCATTAATCCCCGCTTCACGCAAATTGAATGGGAAACAGATTGACATCGGGGATGTCGGATTTGAGTTCCGGGTTTTCCCAAAGGTTCTTTTGCAGATGGTCATTTATGAAGGAGATGATGAATTCGCGCCGGAGGCCAATATCCTTTTTGATGTGACGGCAGGAGAGTTCCTGTCATCGGAAGATGCCGCCTGGATGGCTGGTATGGTCGTATACCGGTTGATGGCACTGAGCGCCACCCATAGAAGAAATATATGAAAACGGTGGTGCCCCCGGCAGGAATCGGACCTGCGGCGCATGGATTAGGAATCCATTGCTCTATCCACTGAGCTACGGGGGCAGGGGAATTTATTCTACTTGCAGTTGCTGCCCGGGATATATGGT
>JAHECJ010000249.1 GCA_024641805.1 Desulfococcus sp. | reverse complement strand
ACGCCGATGCTGGGTGAAACCGTCATGGGTTCATCAACTTCACGATCGGCGTAATTGGCTATGATCACACCATCTCGAATTTCAATATGTTGAGGACTGATCCGGTCGCCAAGGCGTATCGCATTGGTTCCAGTAAAGATGCCATCCTTATTCAGCGCGGCCGCAACATCATAAAACGTTCCGGTGCCGCCGCAACTTCAATCCGGCCATTCACCAGACAAACTTCCTGTTTTTCAATAAGATAACACGCTTGATCCGGGCTTTTGGCGGAAGGATGCCGGGGCACCATTGTATCCATAACTGGTTTAAAATCTTGCCGCGCCATTGCAAAAGTACATTCATCCCCGATACAGCCGAGAGAATTGGTGGGTTGTCTCTCCGGCAACTTACTAATGGATTCAAGCGGCAAGTCACCACTCCAGTGAAAAATCAAACCATTTCCTTCCGATATTTCCGGTGAGGCGCAGAATCCAGAGATGTTACCCAAGCCGGTACATGCCAGCCAGAGGAGAATGGCCGTCAGGTATTTTAAAAAATTCATGTCCACGGCCTTTAAAGATCATCTCCCCGGATATCAATTCCCGTGCCCTTGCCAGAAGCCTCCATTTCGGCGACTCTTGTTCTCCGGCTGCGGATTGATACATCTTTTTTCAGTAATGCATGATGCGAGGATCAACATGATATTCAGATCAATATATTGAATAAAATATTGGTTTTTTTCTTCATAAACTTCGAGTTCCGTTTGATCTAATTATTCCGGCTTGCATTCAGTATGATACCAAGACGGCTGGTTGTCTGACATTATTGGAGCACCGCTTTCTTTTTCGCCGCTTCCACTTCTTCAGCAGTCAGAGTTTCGATCACAAGGCGTTTTCCAAGCACAATGCAGTTGAACAGAATCCGGCCGACCTGGTCTCTGGTCATGTAGGCATTGCTGCCGGCGACTTCATCAAGGGACACGACGGTCTGCTCATCGATGTTGTATATGTCCACCGCCAGATCATCGTGGTCCCATAGCGCCGGGTTTTCCAGGTCAAGGTCTGATGAGAACCGAATCAGCATCCGTCCTGTTTCCCAGAATACCCACATCTCGTTGGCGACTTTCGAGAGCGGGGACAGATGCAGAATCTGCTCCTTTTTGAACAATTCCGACACGGTGCCGATCCTGTTCGGCAAGCCGGCTTTCTCACGGTCCTCCAGGTATTTCAGAATCTGTCCGCGGGCGGATAGGCGCATCCGCATGAGCAGATTTTCATCCGGGAATCGGGACAGATTTCGGTTGCGGAAGGCGAAGTCGCGAATATCCGCATAATTCAATTTGATTTCATTGAAGTTTTCGTTGGATTCAGAAAGGTCCCGGGCGACATTGATAATTTTAAACCCATCGCTCTTTACCACAAGATCCAGTTCCTGGATGGCGTAATCAGCCTTTTTCATGACCACGGAGACACCGAGCTGCGGCAAAACGATAGAGCCGAAAAGGCTTTTATCACCGGGGTCCAGTGCAACGTTCAGGGGGCGCACATGAAAAATGCATGTGTTCTGACCGACGATTTTTTGAGCGTCTGTTTCGTCTAAGTACCAGCGGTACAAATGGAGCACTACCTCGTAAAGAACTGTCCGATCCTCCAGTTCGCCATAACCCGTTAAATTTTTTTGTTCCTCCTGCCCCAGGCACCATTGGGGAACAACCAGCAGGGTAGCGATGACTGCCAGGATTATAAAGTATTTGTTTTTTTTCACTTTTTTTCAATCTCCTTTAAGGTGAAGAACCGGTTGCCTCCTAAAGATCCCGAATTCTGATCAGGTATCTTGATAAAGTTTCCACCAGGCTGGTAGTAATCCTTGTCTGCCATCCAGGAATAAGCGCGTCCGGTCACCTTCATCGGCCCGACCTGGTTCAAGGGGGCAAAGCGGTCTGCCCGGGTCATATCGCCTTTTATGTAGTCATCGGCAAGGGACTGAGCGTAGTTCATAAGTCGGCCAAATTGACCAAGGGTCCCCTTATTGGATATGTTCAACAGGTATTTAATCCGTTCGTTCACACGCGGAACCGCTTTAAACCTTCCCTTGGCGTCTTTATAGAATCCGTCGCACTGACCTCTCTCTCCCCCGGCAGTGATGACATCGATGATGTCCCTTGTTTTCACCGAGGCAATCTGCTCCTGTCGGTAACCTTTCGGCACCTGATGGATGCGGCTGTGGCAGACCCAGAGAATGGCCAGCATAGTCGCCTGGGTGTTCTCCTCGGATACCCATCCCCGTTCTCCCGGAAAGGGCGACTCGTTTAATAGCAGCTGAGCAATATATCCCTCTTTCGTGTTCGCAGGTTTCAGCACCACGTTGGGCTGGGCCTGAGCAATACAGTCCGTCAGCAGAATCATGGCAAACGCCAAAAATATAAAACCAATCTTCATGAAAAATCCTCCTGTTTGTTAGCGAAGGCACCTATGTCAGACACTCAGCGGACGGGAATCGCGCCACCCGAAAGTCCATGGACCGGGACTGCATAGAGGGTGCTTCTACCCAGGGCAAAACCATCAAGTCTGCCGACCGGCGCGGGAGATGAGCCGATAACTGTCAGGAAATCTGCCGGCAGAATCCGGAATTCGCTAAACTCTGCTCCATCGAAATGTCGTCTCTACTGGAGGTGTTTTCAGACGGCGCCCCGCACTTTTTCTATTCACCGTTCATCGTTTTTTATGACGACAAATCCGTGGTGGCGGGCCTGAATTTTTTATAAATCATCCCCCCGGAGATCTATAAATATGAATCCGGTGGCAAGATCCAATATCTCCATGGGATCCAGGCCGATATCAATTCCCAAAAGAGCCAATTGAAAACCCGCACCAAATTCCGTATTTGAATAACCAGGGCCGCGCTTGCCTTCGGATGTGCCATCCGCCACGCTAACTGAAATACCGCTATAATTCTCAATTCCGACAGGCAGCTTAACAACCGGTTCCAGCCGAGGTCCCGGCAAGCCGACAAAAACCGATGCATACCCGCCGACGAAAACTTCAACCAGCTTTGTTGCGCGGGCGCCGACCGCTATTCCCGGGCCGACACGCAACCGCAACCTCGCAAAATCAAACACATCCAGAAGACGGTTAGGGATGTAGAAAAGCAGCTTATGCCCGAATCCATGCTTTGGCTCTTCCGGTTCCATTGCAGCTGTCGGTGCAACTGGTTCTTGAGCTGTTTCTGCAACAGGCTCTTTAGATGAGGGTTCCGTAACTGTCCCTTTCATGGGTTCTTCATTGACGGACTCCGTAACCGGAGCCTCCATGGATTTGTCTCCACCGGATTCTTCGATAACTGCTTGAGATCCGCTTTCAGGTGATGGCGCGGAGACTGCTTCATCAGCCGCCCATCCTGTTCCTGCAATCAACACTACCAAAAACAGGGCCATAATAATCTTTTTCATGTTAGTCTCTCCTTTTTTAAAAGAATAGAAATAGAAATGGATCCCAACAACTATCTTACATACACGTCTACCTGTAATAGTTTCACAATTGCCATGGAAAAATCTTCTATCGCTTCATTAACTGAATCTGGCGCGATATGTTCGTTCAAGTTGTAGGCAAAACCGAAACCCCATCCGAAGTCTTTGTTCAGATCCAATTCACTTCCGCCTTTAAAATCAATTTGATTGGAGTCGGTCCAGTTTGTTAATAAGAACATTTCCCACCGTCCCTCCCTGGAGGAATCCGCAATGCCAATTTCCGCACCTGCAGGTGCCGCGAATATGCATGAAATGAGAAGGATAAAACCCATGCTTAATAATCATTTCTTCAAAACAAGCCTCCGTGCCTGTAGTCGAGAGTACACAAAGAAATAAACCTGTTGCTCAATCCAATGACCAACCCAAAATTTTTCAAATGATTCTAAGGATTCAGGTGTTATTATTTTCAGTTCTCCGAAACACTCTTTTCACTGAGGCTCCTCCAGTGTCTTTAAAAGATCTTCAATCGTCCCCTGACTTAACAGCTGGTTAAATTGTTCCCCGTAATTTTTCAGAATACTGACACCCGCAATTTCAACATCATATATTGCCCAATTTTCACCTGAATATCTTATTTTATAGTCAACATCTCTTTTCTTTTTTTCGATATATCTGGGTGATTCCATTTCTGTGGTCACAACAGCTTTATTTTGTTCTTGAACTGTATCTATAAATGTAATGTCAGTATCCGGATGAAGCAACAATAGCCGATTTAAATAAAAACTTTGCAACCGTTTCCCGTATAAATTGACGAACTTTTCTCTTTGATCATCAGTTAACTTTTCCCACTGTTCTTTACCCAAAGTCAGTTTTGAAGCCAGTGAATAATCAAAAAGAGGCGCAATGGTTTCATCGTAAATTTTTGTTTTTTCATCCGGATTAACTTCGGGTGTTTTATTAATCGTCAGTATTTTGTTTAATGCTGGTTTCAAACAGTTTTCCGTAAACGTCTTCGCGCTTTGCGCTTCAGTTGAGATATCGGCATAGGCGATATTCACTGAAGCCATGCATATTGCCATCAATAAGTAAATTTTTGTCATATAACCTCCGAGGTTTATTTGAGTGCAACCATTGTTTGTTACCAGATAAAATTTAATCCGAATACCGGACCATGTAGCGTAACGTCATATCGGAAATAGTCTTCACCCCATTTATCACGATAGTTCACACCCATCGCTTTATATCCGCCAGCCAGACATATAATGGTACAAAGCGGAATTTCCAGGGAATATCAGAAACAGATCCCTGTTTCTCCGCTGAAGAGCTCGG
>JAHECJ010000248.1 GCA_024641805.1 Desulfococcus sp. | reverse complement strand
GAGGTGATTCTTTTAGCGAATGCTGAAAAGGGCGTTTATTCTTACGTAAACAAGGAAAAATGTGAAGAGCTGGTCGAATACCGGCTCGGATCGGCAAAAGATGACCTTCCTGTTCAAAAGGCCGAAGCGCTGTCCCTGGGATGCTGGCGGGCGCTGGGATGCCGGGACGGCGGCAGGATCGACATCCGCTGCGACGAATCAGGGAACCCGTATTTTCTGGAAGTCAACCCGCTGGCCGGGCTGCACCCGGAGCATTCGGATCTTCCGATTTTGTGCAACCATCTGTCCATCCCCTATGTTGATCTGATCAAGCAAATCATCGATTCCGCAGCATCGCGTCTTTAATCCGAAAGTCAAAACAGAGCTTCAAAATGAAAATAGCCATCGCCCATAATGCGATAGATCAAACCAGTGCACCGGATGAGCGGGACGTGCTGGTTCAGGCGGATGTGGTCTCAAAAGCCCTGTCTGAACTGGGGCATGAATCGTCCCTGCTGCCCTGCGACATGGATCTTGCCGGTTTACAGCAGACACTCAAAACAATAAAGCCGGATCTGGTATTTAATCTGGTGGAATCCCTGGACGGCAGGGGGCGGCTGATCGCTGTCGTTCCGTTTATGCTCGATGCCATGGGCATCGCCTTCACGGGCGCGCCGGCCGAATCGATGCATGTGACGTCCCATAAAGGGTTGGCCAAGGAGAAAATGAAGGCAGCCGGGTTACCCACGCCGCCCTGGATCGGTCCCTGGCCCCATGAATTTTGCTCGGCATATGAGATGAAGACGCCGTCGCCGGATGATCCCGGTGAAGCCAGGTGGATTATCAAATCCGCCTGGGAGCATGCCTCTTTGGGGATCAGCGGTGACGGAATGGTTGCTGCATCGGACCCTGCGGAACTGGTACCGGTGCTGCAGCAGCGTGCGCCGCAATTGGGTGGCGCGTGTTTTGCGGAGCTTTTCATCGACGGCCGGGAATTTAATCTCTCTGTTCTGGCCGGGCCTGATGGACCGGAGGTGCTGCCGCCGGCGGAAATCATATTTGAAGGCTATGATGAAAATCAGCCGCGCATTGTGTGTTACAGCGCAAAATGGGACGAGACGTCATTTGAATATTCCCATACACCGAGACGGTTTGATTTTCCGGATACTGACAAACCGCTGTTGGACGCGCTGACAAAAACAGCCATAGCGTGCTGGCATGACTTTGATTTAAGGGGATATGCCCGGGTGGATTTTCGCGTGGATTCGAAAGGACGCCCCTGGATTTTAGAGATCAACGCCAATCCCTGTTTGTCCCCGGATGCCGGATTTGCGGCAGCCCTTGACCGGGCGGACATATCATTCACGGATGCCGTTCTTCGCATTATAAATGATGCGCTGAAAAAAAACCGAACACCGTCCGCGCCCCTCGATGTCAACCGGAAGAAAGTTGCGGCACCGATGTCTTTGAACCTGTTGGACGCACTGCCGGGAGCGGCTTTCCGTTATGAAGCACGCGCTCAGGATGCGGAAGATGTCCGGGTAATGACCACGGCCACCGGTTTTTTCCATTCATACGAAGTCGATGTGGCGGTTGAGCTGGTTGATGACCGGCTGGCAAAAGACGTATCCAGCGAGTATTCCTTTGTGTTTCTGGAAAAAAACAATCGCCTGATCGGATATACCTGCTATGGTTTAATCCCCTGCACCGAATCAAGCTATGATATCTATTGGATCGTTGTTCATCCGGATTTTCAGCGAAAAGGGATCGGACGGATAATACTTGCCGAAACCGAACGCCTGATAGGCAATGCCGGCGGCCGGCGGATTTATATAGATACCTCCCAATCGGAAAAATATATCCCCACCCATGCATTTTATCACCGGTGCGGATATGTTTTCGAATCCATCCTGAAAGATTTTTACGCGCCCGGCGACGGCAAGGTTATCTGCTGCAAAATAATTTAATTGTGGGATAAAAGGCTATGAAACTTTATTTTGAAGGGATTTCAAAGGAATTGCTATGTGTTCCGTTTGTTCCCGGCGAAGCTTCAGAGGAATTATGGTCAGCCTATTTCACCTTATCAGAGTCTATTTTCCGGGAATTCAATCCAAAATCGCGGCTTCCGGATCGGGAAGCGGCAAAACGCCGCCTGTCTGTGTCCAGTCCCCTTTTTTCGACAAAAAGAATGATCATATTCGATGAAATCAAAACACCCGTTGCTGTTGTTTCCTTTGCTTACGAAACGGAACTGTCGCCCAGCTACGAGATAGACCGGAATGTCTTCCATATAAATATGATGATCGATAAGGTGTTCCGGCGAAAACGGATAGCCACCGGCCTGCTGAAAGAATTGCTCAATACAGCTGAACAGATGAAGAAAAGCACCATCGTCGCCGAGATTGAGAATATCCCCGGAAGAAAATTTTGTGAGGCATTAAATGGTGAACTGGCTCACAAAGAGGTTCAGCACAGATTGTATATGGATGATGTAAGCTGGGATGAAATCGGGGAATGGCAGGCAAAAGGCAGAAAAAAGTTTTCAGATACGACATTCGACTTTTTCCGGGATTGTTCCGATTCGGATATCGAGGTATTTTGCAGGACCTACACGGAAATCATCAACGAGCGTCCCACCGGAGACATGCAGCAGACAATTATTACCACTTGCGAATCCCGTAAGATTGAGGAGCAGAACATGAGAAAAAAGGGGGTCGAATGGTATACGATGATCAGCCGGGAAAAAGACGGTGACATCAGCGGGATGACCGACATCATGTATCATCCGAAAGAGCCCCACAAGATCGTCCAGTACTTTACCGGTGTTTCGGCAAAACACCGCCGCAAGGGTCTTGCCAAGCGGCTCAAGGCTGAAATGCTCTATGCCATCAATGAAAAATTTCCGCAAGTTGAATACATCACCACCACAATGGCGCCGGACAACCGCGCCATGAATGCAATAAACGCACAGATCGGTTTCAAGCTGCGGAAGACGTTTTACGTTTATCAGTGGGAACTGCCTGATCTGAAACAGCGGGTGGATGAACGTCTGGCCTTAAAGAAAAGACGGAAAATGGATTATCAAACGGATTTCCCCGTGTAATGTGGAGCTGAAGGTTTTTAAGATCCATAATGATTGTTGTCACCGTGATGGAGGTGTCATCCGTCAGCCAGGGATGCGAGAATTTCTTGCGGCATATGGGGGCATTCTCGTCACCACGGTCTTTTAAAATCATTTTCATTGCATCGATGGAGGGCTCACTGACGTCTTTGAGCAATTCCGAAGCCCGCCTGAAGCGCCCTGTTGAGTTGGGAAAGAGTTTTAAGTCATAATCGACTTTGGTGAGGAAATGGTTGGTATGAACAAAAAGATCATTCACAGGGAGCGAAAAAAATTCGTTGCCGGCAATTTCAAAATCTTCAACACGTCCATTATTATCTGAAATTAAAAGGTTGCAGACTTTCCCGGTCAGATTCGATGTGATAACGGACCTGGCCTCCGTGAGACTTTCGCTTTCAAGGACCGCGCGCAGCAGGACATGGAGAGGAATCCCTTCGGGCTGAAAGTTTTCGATGCTCATGAAATTCAAACAAACCCCCACGCCGTGATTATTCATTCCGATCTTGCCGATCATTCCCGGTTCCGTCATGGTGATGATCCGGTGACCGGTTTCAGTTTCAATATCCAGAATGACGGCCAGTTCTTCCAGTTCCATATCCCAGTCCCAGTTCTGCCCCATCAGCCACTCTTCCTTAAAAGCGAGCGTGGTGCATTCCATCGGGTTGAGATTCAAAAGTTCCGTTCGGCCGTTTAAGGCATAAATCCATAGGGGATCCACTTCAGCGGCTTTTGCCAGTGTTTCGATTTCCAAAAACAAATCCGCTCGAAATGCTTTTGTGCTGTCACGAAACTGCCCGGAAATACGCATGATGTCTTCTACCGGGATAAGAAACTGTTTCTGATAAAATTCGAGCGTCCGGTGAATCCTTTCTTTCAGCAGACTCCCGTGCTGCCAGCCCCGTTCTTCTGCTGTTCCCCGGATTTTGATTATTGGAAAATATTGATCCATAAATGATTGGCTCCTGATCACGTAACATGCAAAATAGATAGTTCTTCATTATTATTCAAATTTTGCAACAAAATCAATTGCCGATCAAAGGTTGCCCGAAATTATTTTTTGTACTTCACTACTTTCCCTGGTCAATACCATAGAGTTGGTATGCAGGAGTTATCGCTCTATGTGTATCTTTTTGCTGCTGCAATACTCGCTTTCATAAAGCTATCAGGTGAAATTCCCGTCATTGAATGTAACACCTTTATCGTACCGTGACTATGTTGGAGGCTATAAGGCACTAACCAAAGAATGAATATGGTGCATACCATACTTCGTTGATTTTCAGCGTTCTCTTGGTCTGATAGTCGTAGATGGTATTTCTTGGGATCTTGCGCAGGATAAGTGGGATAGCAAGCAACGCGAAAATCCCTTCGCAAACCAGAATCGTCACATACCCTTTAAAATAGACACTCGAAAAATTCATTGGATTCTCCCATCGCCGCGGCCTAAAATTGCAGATAAAATAACTTACATAATATTTTGATCTGTGTCGCCTCCCATGGTATATGAGATATCAAGTCCGGATGTCTCAATTATTCAAAAAAAGATGGATGTTGATCAGATGTTCTCAACGCAAACAAAAGACGAAAACCTGGAAATATTTCAGGACAATGAAAAGGATGCCATTGCCGTTCACAGTGTTTTTGCGCTGATCTGCGCGATGGTTTTGTTTTTCCCCTTAAAACAGCCCATCG
>JAHECJ010000247.1 GCA_024641805.1 Desulfococcus sp. | reverse complement strand
GAAAAAAATCATCCCGGAAAGACAATATCTGGAAAGCAAACAGCAATATACAGAAACCCGGATTGCCTTGCAGTCTGCTGAACGAAAACTCCATGCGCTTGGTTTTTCCGAACAGTACATTGAAGATCTCCCGCAGCAACCCCATGAAACCCTCTTTCAATACCTTTTAACGGCTCCGGCTGACGGCATTATTATTGAAAAACACATGGTGCAAGGCGAGTTGGTGACGACAGAATCACCGGTTTTTATCATAGCGGATATACACTCGCTGTGGGTTGACCTGCAGGTATATCCAAAGGACCTCCCATCGGTAAAAATCGGACAAAAAGTATCGCTTAGCGCCCAGAACGGTGATTTGACATCTGAAGGAATTATTTCTTTTCTATCACCGGTAATCAGCCAGGAAACAAGAACCGCAATGGCTCGCGTTGAGCTTTCAAATCCAGACAATAAATGGCGGGCCGGTCTGTTCGCAACAGCCATAGTGAAACCGGAACACAATAACGGAAATCATTCCCTGATTGTCCCGAAATCGGCCATCCAGACCATTGACGGAAAACCTTCGGTTTTTATCGTAACCTCAGAAGGTTATTTCCCGAATACCGTGAAAACAGGTCAATCCAACAATACGCACGTGGAAATTCTTTCCGGGGCCACTGCCGGCCAGACATATGTCAGCAACGGCTCATTTGAATTGAAAGCAAAAATGGTCACCAGTCAACTGGACGGTCATGCTGGGCACGGACACTAGCCTTAAATAGAATTCAATTTAATAATATGGGTGCTCAACTTATTTTTGTGTTCAGGTTTCTGGTTTCAGGCTTCAAACTTCGGGTGTCGGATGTCAGCTTTGACTATCTTTCCTGACACCTGAAACCATACAAACAAACCGATGGTTCATAAATGGACTTTTTTTTTACAAAAAATACGAATTAAAAAACTGCTTCTTTTCGTCACGGAAAAAGGATCAAGCTTGTGACAATCAGGAGAAACAGGCTGTTGAAAAAATATATGAGGAGTTTTGCATGATAGATTATATCATTGAAAAAGCAATAAAAGAGCGGCTGATCATCATTATCTGCCTTCTCTGCGTCGCTGGATACGGCATGTATGAGTATAAGAAACTGCCGGTGGAGGCTTTTCCTGATGTTTCACCCGTCATGGTCCCGGTTTTTGCCGAAGCCCACGGAATGGCGCCTGAGGAAGTGGAACGGCTGATTACCTTTCCCATTGAAACCGCCATGAACGGACTGCCTGGCGTTTCTCAGGTCAAGTCAACATCCGCCTTCGGAATGGCCGCAGTTTATGTATACTTTGTTGATGATACGGAAATTTACTTTGCCCGCCAGATTGTTGCCGAGCGGTTGTCAAACGCAATGGCCGACTTGCCGGAAATGCATGAACCGCCAGGGCTGGGACCTATATCATCCGGCCTGGGACAAATTTTTATATATTATTTAACCATAGATGATTCTGCGGAAACCGGCGGCAAGGACCCTGCCACCTATCTGCGGGAAGTAAACGACTGGATCGTTAAATTCCAGCTTCAGTCCATTCCCGGGGTTACTGACATTCTCTCCATCGGCGGCCATATTCTGCAATACCAGGTCAAACTTAACCCGGACCTGATGAATCAGTATCAAATCGGTTTGGATGAACTGGTGGATACCATTCAGAAGAACAACAGAAATGCCGGTGGGCAGTTCTTAACTCTCAACCACGAAGAGTACCTGGTCCGGGGTATCGGACTGCTTCAGAACCTGGATGATATCCGCGACCTGCCCATTAAAGTAGTCAGCGGGACACCGGTTCGGATCAAAGATGTGGCGGAAGTTGATTTCGGCAAGGAAATTCGTCGGGGAATCGTGACAAGAAACGGTGAAAAGGAAGTGGTCTCCGGAATCGTGATGCAGCTTTACGGGGAAAATACATCGGATGTAATCCAGCGTCTGTATGAAAAAATTCCGGAGGTCCAGGCTTCCCTGCCCCCGGGAATTTCGCTGGTTCCGTTTTATGAGCAGTCGGAACTGGTTGCCGAAGCCACCGGAACGGTAAAAAAAGCACTGATTTACGGTGCGGTGCTGGTAATCTTTTCATTGTTTCTTTTTCTGGGCAACTTGAGGACCGCCCTGATCGTGGCCCTTGCCCTGCCCCTGTGTGTTTTAATAGCCGTTATATTCATGGGGCTGAAAGGATTGTCCGCGAACCTGATGTCCCTGGGCGGCATCGCTGTGGGTATCGGTATGCTCGGAGACGGGGCCATCGTCATGGTGGAAAACATTTTCCGGCATTTATCCGAACCGCAAAACCGAGACCGCAACAAAATAGACATTATTGTGCAGGCAGCCAGGGAAGTCGGCCGCCCAATTGTATTTTCCATTGCCATTATCGTGATCGTGTTCATGCCGATCTTCACGCTTCAGCAGGTGGAAGGAAAAATGTTTTCGCCAATGGCATTTACCATTGCGTTTGCGCTGATCGGATCCATGTTCGCAGCCCTGGTCATGGCCCCGGTTTTATCCGTCTATACTTTACGGCCGCGCAAAGGCCAGGAGTTTGTTGTGCTGCGGTTTTTGAAAAGACTCTACCGGCCGGCGCTGGTGAAAGCGATTGATAATAAAAAAACAGTTCTGCTGATCACCGTCATTGTGTTTTGCGGCAGCCTGATGCTGGTTCCCCGCTTAGGCACTGAATTTATTCCCACCCTGGAAGAAGGTTCCATTCTGATCGGTGTGACCATGGCCCCGTCCATCTCCATGGACAAAGGCAAGGAAATCATCATGAAGATGGAACGCAAAATTCTGACGTTTAAAGAAGTGGCGGAAACAGTTTCCCGCATCGGCCGGCCTGAAGCCGGCAGCCACCCGCATCCGGTCAATTACGCTGAAGTGCACATTGAACTCAAGCCGTTGCATGAATGGAAAAATTATCAGAAAAAGGCACAACTGATCAATGCACTGGAAAAATCGCTGAAACAATACCCAGGAATCCAGCTGAATTTCACCCAGCCCATTCAAAACGCATTTGATGAATTACTGTCCGGGGTTAAATCACAGCTGGCCATTAAACTGTTCGGCGATGATTTAAACATTCTGAAAACCAAAGCTGATGAAATTAAAAACGCAATCATTGATATTCCCGGGCTGGTCGATCTTTCGGCGGAACAGAGCTTCGGTCAACCACAAATACAGATTATTGCAGACCGGGACGCCTGTTCACGATACGGCGTCAAAGTATCTGAACTTCTAGAAATCGTCGAACTTGCGATTGGCGGCGAGGTTATTGACCAGATTTACCTCAACAACCGGCGTTTCAGTATCCATGTCAGATTTCAGGAGCAATTCCGAGTTGATCCGGAAACGATCTCCAATCTGTTGATTCAGACGGAAAACGATCAGCTGGTCCCCCTTTCACAGATTGCAGAGGTCAAAAAAGTCATCGGTCCGCTGCAGATAAATCGGGAAAAAAACCAGCGCCGGTGGATGATCCAGGCCAATGTGCGGGGGCGTGATATGGGCAGCGTCGTATCCGACATCCAGCGGCTGATTTCAGAAAAAGTGACCCTGCCGCCGGGTTATTACATAGATTACGGCGGACAATTCGAAAACCAGCAGCGGGCCATGAAGCGCCTTATCATTATTGTTCCCATTGCCATCCTGCTGATTTTTCTGATGCTGTACATGACGTTTGACGATTTCCGGAATTCTCTGCTCATTATCATCAATGTTCCCCTTTCCCTGATCGGCGGTATTGTGGGACTGTATTTGTCCGGCGAATATCTGTCCGTGCCGGCATCCGTCGGGTTTATCGCGCTGTTCGGCATTGCAGTCCAAAATGGTGTGGTGCTGGTATCGTATATCAAGCAGGAACGGGAGCAAGGCATCGATCTTCAGGAAGCATTGGTTAACGGCGGCCTGCTCCGACTGCGACCTGTTTTAATGACGGCGTTTACGACCATTGTGGGCTTGATTCCCCTGCTGCTTTCCTCCGGCATCGGATCTGAAGTGCAGCGCCCCCTGGCCATCGTGGTGGTCTTCGGCCTTGTTTCTTCGACGTTTCTCACGCTTTTTCTGATTCCGGCCATATACGGATGGTTTGAAAATACAGATAAAATCAAATCCGAGCAGGCAAGGTATTACGAAGCGCTTGGAGAAACCACTTAACGGGAATATATTTTTGTACAGCAAAGTCCCCTGAAATCAACCCGATTCAGGGGACTTTTTTATCTTTCCTCTGAGTTGAATCGCTTTTAAAGCATAGGCAAAGGCACCGTATGACAGAAAACCTTACTTGCCAGAGCATCCGGTGCCTTAAGTGCTGAAAAATATATTCATGAGATAATCCAGGCGGTTTCTCAGCATCTTATATGAATAATGGTGTTTGGCGATTTCATAATTTAAATTTACCATGGCGTCCAGGGATTTCTTAGACTCGATCACCTCTCTCACCTGGCTGACATTTTTCCGGGTCAGGTATCCGTCCATCACAATCAGGTTAAATCCCTGGGGTTCAATATCTTTGATAAAAATCGCATACCGGTTCACCAGCATGGGTTTTTTAAAATAAATGGCTTCTAAAAACGCATTCCCAAATCCTTCATATAAACTGGGGTAGGTAATGAAATCCGCGTGCGGATAAACATCCCACAATGAATAACCGCCTTTGACATGGTTTTCCCCATTATCCTTGACATTGCCGGGATCATTGATTTTCATATTCATAAAACGCAAGTCCACACCGGAGTTTTTTGCGGTTTCCTTCAGCCACTCTACATATTCCAGTCCTTCATCACCGGCTTCGTGCGAG
>JAHECJ010000246.1 GCA_024641805.1 Desulfococcus sp. | reverse complement strand
ATTGACGGCATCGGCCGGAGAGTGTCCGTGGCAAACCCCAGCAGAAACTGAAACCCGTAGGGGAATACAATAAAATATCCGAACAGAGCCCCGCCGATAAAAAAAAATGATGAAATAATAACCACCGGCAGGAAAACTTTGCGTTCATTCTGGTATAATCCGGGGGCGACAAACATCCAGAATTCAAACATAATGACAGGGATTGCCAGCAGGATGCCCGACAAGAATGAGACTTTCAGAAACGTAAAAAAAGCTTCCGGGATACCGGTGAATATCAGCGTGTCTCCCTGTTTCATGACCTTGATTAAGGGATAGGTCAGAATCTCAAAAATTTTTTCCTTGAAGGCGTAAGAAATTCCGAACCCGATAATGATGGCGATGCAACAACGGATCAGGCGTTTGCGGAGTTCTTCCAGATGAGAGGTAAACGGCAGTTTTTCATCTTCAAGCATCGGTCTTTTTCCCGCTTTCCTCCGGCTGATCCGCTGGCTGCCGTTTATCCGTTTGACTCATTTGATCCGTTTGATCCACTTGATTCGGGGCGGTTTCTTTTTTTTCGTTCAGCGGCGCCTTGTCGATAATATCGTCCGGCGTGTTCGTTTTAACTGACTCATCCTTTTTCACAGGCGTGTCTGTTATGGCTCCGCGGCGAATCTCTTCCTTGAAATCATTGAACGGTTTTTTAATGCTGTTGATGTCATCGTCAATATCCAGCGAATCCTTGAATTCCTTGGTGGCTTTTTTAAATTCATTTAACGCGCGGCCAAGTGATCTGGCGAGATCCGGCAGTTTTTTCGGGCCGATGACGATCAGCGCAATGGCCAGTATGACTAATAATTCAGGCAATCCGATGCCGAACATGATGTTAAGACTCCTTTGATTATAAATTTGGAAATTTATTGTTCCTGGTTGACATGGGCGGCAATATGACCGGCTTCCGGGAAGATCAGCGCTTTGCAGGCGAGCCGGCATGCATTCAAGCTTCCGGGAATGCAGAACACCGTTGTCTTATCGATGATACCTGCGGTGGCGCGGGAAAGAATGGCGGCGGAATCAATTTCCTCATAGCTGAGCAGCGTAAACAGCGTGGCAAATCCGGTCAGTTCTTTGGCAAACATAGGGCGAACCGCTTCGATGGTGACATCCGTCGGAGTTAATCCGGTTCCGCCGGTGATCAGGAGGATGTTCGGCGCCAGATCGGCGACAACCTGACGGACCGCCTGTTCGATCCACTGTTGATCGTCGCCGACAACACGGTGAATGACCACGTCGTGCCCTTCCTTTTCCGCCCGTTTTTTAATCCACTGGCCGCTTTTGTCTTCCGCCAGGCTCCGGGTGGTTGAAACCGTAATAATTCCCACGCGCAATTTTTTTAATGCGTTTTTTTTGTGCTCGTGATGTCCCATATTAACTCACCGGCAGGATATCCACCTGATCCACGGCATCAATTTCCTTAAGAAGCACATTGACCGCTTCATTTAATTTGGTTTCAATGGTTTGCCCGATGTAATCGGCATGGATGGGCAATTCTCTGTGCCCACGGTCAATGAATACAGCCAGTTCAATGCGGGCAGGCCGCCCGAAGTCCATGAGCGCATCCATGGCCGCCCGAACGGTTCGGCCGGTAAACAGGACGTCATCGATCAAAATGACCTCTTTCTCATCAATGTTGAATGAGATATCGCTTTTTCTGACCACCGGGTGGGCGCCGACCCGGGTCCAGTCGTCGCGGTAAAGATTGATATCCACAGCTCCGGTGTTCAGTTCAAGCCCTGTCATTTCCTTTATCCGGGATTGAATTCGATTGGCAAGAAAAACCCCCCGCGTGTGAATTCCGATGAGGGCAAGATTGTCCATTCGTTTATGCATTTCAATAATTTTATCCGTCATCTTTTTCAGGATGTGCTCAACGTCCTTTGCATCCAGAACCATATGAATGTTGCCCATGCGGTTATCCCTTATTTGTTGGTTTGAAAACAGTAAAAACAGGTTTTTACTGTTTATGGTAAAAAGGGGTAAATACAAGTTAAATCAAGGCCAGTGTATACTATGGAATTTGAAAAGATCAAGGTTTATTCAAAAATCCGTGGTCCCCAAAATATTTGATTCCTCCCGCAAATTGAAACGCTTTATTCCTGTATTCTTTGGCCCCAAAAATAAAACACAGCACCGAATCCGGATTTTTTCCAAAGCCATCTTGATTTTGAAGACAATTTCTCCTAACCTGACGTGAATTAATCCACTTTTCCGAAAAGGAATAAACAGAAAACAGGGTCATGATAGATAATTCAGATACTGCGTGCACCGGCGTCATTCTTGCCGGTGGACTAAACACACGGTTCTCAGGCCAGAATAAAGCATTTATCAATTTCGGCAATCGTCGGGTAATTGATAATATCTGTGACGTATTCAAGTCCGTGTTTGAGGAAATAATCCTTGTGACAAATCAGCCCATGGCGTATCTTGAATGGGATGTGACTATAGTTACGGATATTTATCCGGTAAGAAGCTCGCTGACCGGGATTCATGCTGGCCTGTTTTACGCCCGGACACCGTTTATATTTGTCACGGCATGCGACACCCCTTTTTTGAAAAAGGAAATAGTGGAGACGGTGGTTTCGCGTATTGATGCAGGGGCCGCCGTCGTGATTCCGGAAACGGCCGGCGGAACAGAGCAGCTTTGCGCCGTTTATTCAAAAACATGTTTGCCGCTCATGGAGCGGCAGATTAAAGAAAAAAGATTCCAGATCAAAAAAATGTTCCGGAAACTCCGGGTGAAAAAGGTCCCCGAAGCCGTTCTGAGGCAGAAAGATCCGGAACTCATGTCTTTTTTCAACATCAATACTGCCGAGGATTATTCAAAAGCAAAAGAGTGGCTGGCGCAAAATCGTTTATCGCCCCCAACACCATGAAACGTCAGGCAGTGCATGTTTAACAGGCTTTTAAGGAGAAAAAGATGGATATCGAGCGGATGATCAACCAGATAAAACAGCGGCCGGATTTTGATAGGGTGGGAATGGTCCTTGCCCATAACGGCGTTGTTCGGGGAACCTCCCGGGATGGCCGTAAGGTTTCGGGTTTGAGGGTGTCCGTGGACCATGAAAAACTGGAACGAATTCTTGAACAAGAACGACGTACGCAGGGAATTCTGGATATCATCATCGAAATAGCGGAAGACAGGGATCTGGCGGTGGGAGATGATGTGATGATCCTAATCGTGGCGGGTGACATCCGGGATACGGTGATAAAGGTTTTGGAACGCACCCTGAACGCGGTGAAGTCGACGGTGACCAGCAAGACAGAGTTTTTTGTGTAGTGCATTTTCGTTAAGTGTCATGGTCCCATGGCATAATAGGCAATGGGAAAAAGCGTTAAATAGTGTCTGATGTCGAGTTTCAGTGTTCAGGTTTCGGTTTCATTTTTTTTACTGACACCTGACACCTTCTATGTTATCGGATTTTATGATTTTAAGTCTGGAACTTCGGCAGGTGTTTTGTAAAAATTTCAAATCACGGAAAAGGATTTGTCGATGTCTGATTTTACGCATATGGATGAAAAGGGGCATGTCCGGATGGTCGATGTCAGCGATAAGACCCCGACAGACCGGGTTGCGGTTGCCCAGGCAAAAATCTCCATGACCGAAGACACTTTCCAAAAGATAATCAACAATGAAGTGCGCAAAGGCAATGTCCTTGAAACCGCAAGGATCGCCGGTATTATGGCGGCCAAAAAAACATCGGATTTCATTCCCATGTGTCATCCAATTAATATCGGACATGTGCAGGTCGATTTTTTGCCGGATGAACTAAATCATGCCTTCAGCATCACCGCGTCCGTAAGAATTTATGACCGCACCGGTGTTGAAATGGAGGCTTTGACGGCAGTGTCGGTCGCCGCCCTCACCATCTATGACATGTGCAAATCCCATGACCGGGGGATGGTTATTTCAGATATCCGACTGGAGCAGAAATCCGGCGGTAAAAGCGGCACATATGTCCGCCCGCAGGTTTGAAATCTGCTGGTGAATTTACAGATGTGGCCGTGCTTAAAAAATCAGAGGTTACATGAGATTGACGAGGTTTCTGGTTTCAGGCGGTATGATTCTCTTCTGAAACCTGACGCCCGAAACCTGAAATCAGTATTAAATCGCAGGCGTCACCCGTGTCGGATATAAACACGCTAAAATATAATACCTTAAAATAATATGACTATCGAAAATCTATTTAATATATACGGATGGGCCGGGGCGGGATTCTTTGCCGGTCTGCTGCTGGGGTGGCTGGTTACCCGGATGGTGTATATCAGACGGGCCGGGGAAGAAAAGACAGCCAACGCCATACTCACGGAGTCGATTCGAGGGAAATCCTCGGAAATGGACACCTTCCGCTCAGCATTGGCCGAAGCCGGGCAGGCGCTTCAGGCGGCGAATGACCGGTTTCTGAATTTGTCCAAAACCCATGCCGCGGCCGCCAACAGCCTGGAGCAGATGGCATCCGTCAAGCAAGCGATGGTGGAACAATCGGATGAGAATCGCCGGTTAACCGAACGGATTGCCGGGCAGCAGCAGCGCCTGACAGAGCTCGAAACCCTGATTGAAAGTGAACGGAAGATCGCGAAAGAAAAGGCCGCCATGCTTGAGGAAATGACTATGCGCATGACGGATTCGTTTAAGGCATTGTCTGCAAGGGCGCTGAGCGAGAACAATCAGTCGTTCATCGACCTGGCCAGCCAGACATTTACCCATTATGTCGAGGCGGCAAAAAACGATTTTGAAACCCGTGAAAAGGCAGTCAAGGAATTTATCCGTCCGGTGTCCGAG
>JAHECJ010000245.1 GCA_024641805.1 Desulfococcus sp. | reverse complement strand
GAGGTTAAACTGTTTTGCAGTGGCCTCGCCGCCGCCGGTGCCGAAAAGCTCTGCAGTTTCCCCGCAGTGCGGACAGACATACCCGCTCATGTTTTCAACTATCCCCACGATCTCTTTACTTATTTTACTGCAAAAACTGATGGATTTGCGCACATCAGACAAGGCCACTTCCTGGGGAGTGGTCACAATGATCGCTTTTGCATCCGGAATCGTCTGGGCAACGCTTAATGGTTCATCACCGGTTCCAGGAGGGGAGTCAACAATCAGAAAATCAAGATTCCCCCAATCAATGTCCGTGATAAACTGATTGATGGCGGAATGTTTCAGCGGACCTCGCCAGATGACCGCATCGTCCTTGTTGGGCATAAAACATTCCATGGATATGGCTTTCAGATTATCTGAATAAGCCAGCGGGGTTAATTTGGCCGTGTTATTTGACGCCGTCACCTCGCCTTTCAATCCCAGCATGCGCGGAACATCCGGGCCGTGAAGGTCCACGTCCATAATTCCGACTTTGAAGCCGCGGCTAGCCAGCGCAATCCCCAAATTCACGGACACGCTGGTTTTTCCGACACCGCCCTTGCCGCTCATGACGATCAATTTATACTTGATCTTAGATAATGCATTTTTTAATTCCACGGCCTGCTCCTGTTTCGCCTGACTCTGCGAACCACAGGACCCGCTCTGACAATTTCCCATAGAAATACTTCTCCTTATTAAAACAAAACTGCCTGATTCAAATCATGAAAAAGGAAGAATCGTTACATAAATAACGCCAAAATCGCCCGGCAGCTGCTGTACCACAATCACCAAAACTTATTTGGGTGATACCCGGAAAACACCGGTGTGACGGCATGACGGGCATGCCTTTGGACGTCCCGTGCCAAAGTCCTCATGCCATTCATACTCGCAATTTTCACACGCAAAAAGGCGTTCCAAAGAGCTGATCTCATAATTTCCGCCCTCAATATTGATGGCTTTGCCGTTGATGAGCGCGTCGGCTACAATTTTTCGGGCCTGCTCGATAATTCTTCCGAACGTGGCACGTGACACCCCCATCATCTGCCCGGCGTCCTCATGGGACATTCCTTCCAGATCGGCCAGCCGAAGCGCTTCCCGTTCGTCAATTGCCAGACGGATTTCCTCGAGATCGAGCATCGGAATGCCCCTGGGTTTAAAATAACAAACCCCCGGATTATAAGCGACATAACGTTTTTTATGCGGTCTTCCCATAATCTACCTTAGTTTTGAGCATATTCTCATACTGTTAAAATTAAGTCCTGCCTTCCCCATTGTCAAGTTGAAATAAAACATTGGTTAATCCGGTTTGCCGGATTTGCATCTCACAGCGCCCGACTCCAATCTTTCACAATCGTATTCTTCTAGTTTTGGGCTTTGGCTCGGGTTCTGGTTCACCGGATTTGCATCTCACAGCGACCGAACCCGCATGGGCCCCTAAGCCCTCCACCTTGGCCATGCGCATAATATCATCCGCCTCACGCTCAAACGCTGCCTTTGAATAATGAAGCAGACTGGTCTGCTTTAAAAAATTATCCACGGACAATGCGGAAGAAAACCGCGCTGTTCCCCCGGTGGGCAGGACATGATTCGGGCCGGCGACATAATCACCTACCGGTTCCGGCGTATATTCCCCGACAAATACAGCGCCCGCATTCCGGATTAATCCGATGTACTCGAACGGTTCCCGAATCTGTATTTCAAGATGCTCCGGCGCGATCCGGTTGGCCAGATCGACGGCTGTCTCAATGTCGGGAACAACCATGATGCTGCCGAAGGCGTCTAAAGATTGCAGTGCAATCTCTTTTCGCTCCAGATGATCCAGTTGGCGGGTCACTGCCTCCAGGGTCTTTTGGGCAATCGCTTCCGAAGTGGTGATTAATACCGATGACGCCAGCGTATCGTGTTCCGCCTGAGAAAGCAAATCCGCGGCAATAAAATCCGGATTTGCCGTTTCATCGGCAATGACCAGTATCTCGCTGGGACCGGCGATCATATCAATGCCGACGGTGCCGGCCACCATCTTTTTAGCCAGGGTGACGTAAATATTTCCCGGCCCTACAATCACATCGACTTTTTTGATGGTTTCCGTCCCATACGCCAGTGCGGCCACGGCCCAGGCACTGCCTGTCTTGTAAATCACATCCGCGCCGACTGTTTTTGCCGCCACCAGCAGGTGCGGGTTGACCGACCCATCCCTCATGGGGGGCGTTACCATGGCAATATGCTTCACCCCGGCAATTTTCGCCGGTATTACGCCCATCAGCACCGACGAGACCAGCGGCGTCATGCCGCTCTTAGCGCCCGGCACATAAACCCCGGCAGCATCCACAGGATTGACCAGCTGACCCAGCATCACACCGGGCCGGGGGGTGCTGATCCATGAGTTGCGGAGCTGCTTTTTATGGAATTCCTCTATCTGCGACACTGAGCGGTTGAGCGCTGTCATGAACCTGCTGTCAACCTGTTCCCCGGCAGCCTCGATCTCTTCCTGAGAAACGATTAAATCCGAAGCCCTCAGATCCGGCGCATCAAACCGATTGGTATATTCGATGACAGCGTCGTCGCCGCGCTGTTTGACATCGGCCAGAATTTTTGAAACCGTATCGATCTCCCCGGCTCTGAATTCAACGCCTCTTTCCGTGATGGCGCGGATCTTTTTTTCAGCATCAGATGATGGATAACGAACTATTTTCATGGATAAATTCCCAAATCTTGATTCAGAATAAATTTACTCTCTGTATGACAATCGCATGCATATGTCAATGCCTCACTCAAGGTACAGAATATTTACAACTTTACTTTTTTAATCATATACTCACATCCTTGATGTTGACACGGGCAATTTATTTTGCCATATTCCTTTTTTATTTTTAAATTAAATACCAATATATAGTTATAAATGGAGGAAGTAAATGTCTGAAAACAGAATTTATAATTTTAACGCCGGGCCGGCGACACTGCCGCTCCCTGTTCTGGAAGAAATCCAGGCATCTTTTTTAAACTACAAATCCAGCGGCATGTCCATCACGGAGGTCAGCCATCGCTCCCCATGGTTTGACGACGTGATTAACGATGCAATAGCAAGAACCAAACGGCTGCTGGGCCTCGACGACAAATTTCATGTGATGTTCCTGCAGGGCGGCGCCAGCCTGCAGTTTGCCATGGTTCCGATGAACCTGCTGGCTGACGGTGACTCCGCGGATTATGTCAACACCGGTACCTGGTCCACCAAAGCCATCAAGGAAGCCAAAATCTGCGGGAAATCCTATAAGGTGGTGGCCTCATCCGAAGACCGGAATTTTGCCTATATACCCAAAAACATCGCATTTAACAAAGATGCGGTTTACGCCCATATCACTTCCAATAATACCATCAAGGGCACCCAGTGGGCGAAGTTCCCGGATACCGGCGGCGTTCCCATTATCTCCGATATGTCTTCAGACATCATGTCCCGGCCGCTGGATGTCAATAAATTCGGCATGATTTATGCCGGCGCCCAGAAGAATATCGGTCCGGCCGGTGTCTGCATGGTCATTATCCGTGATGATATGCTGAAACGATGCCCGGACAATCTGCCGTCCATGCTGAATTATAAAACCCATGCCGATAAAAATTCCATGTACAACACACCGCCGTGTTTTTCCGTCTACTGCATTCAGCTCGTGATGAAATGGCTGGAAGAAACCGTCGGCGGTCTGAAAGCCATGGAAAAAATCAACCAGGAAAAAGCCGGGCTCCTTTATGATTTTATGGATGCCACTGACTTTTACAATGCCACGGCAGACAAAGACAGCCATTCCTTAATGAACGTGACGTTCCGCCTGCCCAGCGAAGACCTGGAAAAACAATTCATCAAAGAAGCCACCGCAAAAGGAATGGGCGGCCTGAAGGGTCATCGATCTGTCGGCGGCTGCCGGGCATCGATCTACAATGCCATGCCGAAAGCCGGCATCGAAACCCTGGTGGATTTTATGAAGGAGTTTGAGAAGAAAAACGGATAAACTGCTGCGCAGTTTATTAATTTTTGAATTTTTCCCAAAAAGGCTGCCCGGACGGGCAGCCTTTTTTATTCTCCGCTTCAAAAAGCACCGGCATATTTTACCAAAGACTATAATATCTTGAAACATTGCCCTTAAATATATTATGTTAATTGGAATAAAATATAAAGGGTCCGGAATCTCAATCTCATTGACTCTGCTTTAATACTGCTCACTTGTTCTTCCCCACCGATTCTCATGATATCCGACCATTTCAGCTGGCTGGAAAATATATCTGTTATGAAAAACCGGGGCACCGTCAAAGCAATCAATCTCAACCCCCGGCATTAAAGGGAAACGAATATTATGGACAATCAGAAAATCATCATTAACGGCAATTCATTTTCATTTAGCCCCGGCGAAACCATCCTGACGGTTGCCCGAAATAACCATATCGACATCCCGACCCTGTGTTATCTGAAAAGGGCGACCCCCACCGGCGCCTGCAGAATGTGTGTCGTGGAGGTAAAGAAAGCCAGGAATCTGCTGCCGGCCTGCTCCACTCCGGCAGAAAGCAACATGGACGTTCAGACCGAATCCCAAAAGGTGATTGAATCCCGAAAAATGAGCCTTCAGCTGCTGCTGTCATCCGGGAACCACAACTGCGCAGTCCGCGGATCCGACGGCCACAGCTGGACCGCTTTTCAGCTGGGTGTTCAGCACCAGGACCACAGCGATGACCTTTGCCCGGTCTGGGGAGACTGCAAGCTTCAGGCGCTTGCATATCAATACCAGGTTTCCGGGGACTCTTTCCCGGCCACGGAAAATAAAT
>JAHECJ010000244.1 GCA_024641805.1 Desulfococcus sp. | reverse complement strand
AGGAAAAATATGAAGACTCTTTATCCACGGCGGATTCAACCCAAACCGACAGAAGGAAGACATCGTTGCTGGCTTATGATGCGGGGGCAACGCTGCTGAAGCATAAACCCTACTCATTGGATGTTTATGCCAACCGGAATACCCAGAAAATTGGTCTTACATATGTAGAAGATTCTGATATTGACAATGAAACATGGGGCACCCGGTTAAATTTCACCAACCCGACGCTTCCGGCCTCCTTCGGGTTTGTCAACCGGAAGGTTGACCAGACCGGATTTTACCGGTCTACTGAGGACCAGAACGAACTGCAGGCAACGATTCGTCATAATGCCAAAAAGAGTGTAACAGAACTGAAGATGCTCTATGATGATACGGACAGGACGACCCTGACCTCCTCGGAAACCACGGATACCGCATCAACTGCAACGAATACGGAACTGACCAATACTTTCTTTTTTACAGAAGACGAGCGGGTACGACTCGATTCCCTGTTTTATAATATGCGTGCTGAATACGATGACGCTGATTACGATACGTGGGTAATGTCCGAAAATCTTTTTTGGACGCACAATAAAAATCTCCTGAGCCAATATGCGCTGAATTACAATCGGCGGGAAGTCGACAACACGGATACTGAAGAAAAATCAATTAAAGCCGGTTTAACCCATCGCCTGTACAACAGCCTGACAACCAATCTCGGCGCTGAAGCTGCGGCAGTTGATTTTATTAGCGGCGATGAAAACACCTATCGATCAAACCTTGGATTTCTTTACAACCGGCCCATCCCCTGGGGCATCCTTGAGCTGGGGGCTGCATATGATTATGGGATGACACAGCGGAACGGCGAGGGAAAAACAATCCCGACGGAAGAGCGTCATGTTCTTTCCACATCAGCGGAAACCTATCTCAATAATGAGAATGTGGACATCGACACCATCGTGGTGACCGATGTGCCCGGCACAAGGGTATATGTCCGGGATGTCGATTACCGGATTGAGGAGATCGGCCCGAATGTGCGGATCAGCCGAACCCTGTTGGGTGCCATTACTGACGGCCAGCAGGTGAGTGTGCGATACAGCTACCGTGTTGATACCGGGTATGATGATTCGCGTTTTGGGCAGGTTTACCGATTCGGACTGGACCTTTGGTCCTTTTTATATCTGACGTATACGCATGGCCGATTAAATCAAAATATCTTTTCCGGAGAGTCGCAAAACGAACCCATTGATGATACTTACAACACGGTGCGCGTCCAGCTTAAAACCGATTGGTCGGAGACGCAGTTTCTGTATGATAATCAGAACCGGAGTAACGACAATTCAAGCGATACCCGCAGCGTCAGGCAGCTCATCAATTTCAGGCCATTGCGGAATTTCTATTTCAATTTCTCAGGGGATTACGGGCAAAGAGATTTTACGGACACTGACGAAAAGGAAACCTTTTATACATACGGAACCGATATGGGCTGGACACCGAAGTGGTGGTGCAATTTCAGCCTGATATGTCAGCGTAACAGGGTTTACGGAGACCGCCAGGATATGCTTTATTCGGAAATCGGTCCGAACATCAGGTTGGTCTATGGGGTCTGGACAGGGACGGTTTCATATCGGCTGACGGATCAGAAGGATAAAGAGAACGGGGACAGCCTGTGGCGGCAGCGGGTATATTTTGCCATTAACAGGAGCCTCTGGTAGCGATGCGGCAAAGGGAGTTTAAGCAGATATGTTTGAAAAACAACGGGTTTCGTATTATTGAATGATCGGATGACTTACCGGCATACCATCATCTTTATATTGAGTGCAGCGCTCTGTCTGTGTATGACCGGGTGCGTTAAACAGCCGAAAAGCTTACGCCCCTCTCCGGAATTATTCTGGCCGAAACCGCCGGAAGTGAAGCGGATACAGTTTGTCACCGCTGTGTCTAGACCTGCGGATATGAATATTAACCCCGGGATTTTTGAGAAATTTGTCGATTATATTGTTGGCAATCCGGCGGTATCCCTTGATTCCCCGTATGGTGTGTCGTCCGATTCCCAAGACAGGCTTTATGTCGTTGATACACCGTTGAAGAAGGTTCATGTTTTCGATCCCCGTGGAAACAGCTATTTTGCGTTTCCTGAGGACAGAACAATGCTTGCCTCGCCAGTGGGCATTGCGGTAGATCAAAACGATTTGATATACGTGACCGATGCGAAAAACGGTGTGGTTAAAATTTTTAAAGACCACGGCAAAGAATTCGTGTCAGAGCTGGGCCGGGACGTCTTCAAACGGCCGACAGGCATCGCCGTTAACGAGAAGACTTTGGAGTTGCTTGTGGTCGACACGCTGCAGTCGCGGGTTTTCAAATATGACCTTTCAAGCCGTATGCTGAAAGGGTCTTTAGGCGGCGATGGAATGGCGGACGGCTGGTTTCATTACCCCACGAATATTTTTGTGACACTGGAAGGGAACATTATCGTATCCGACTCATTGAATTTCAGGGTTCAGGAGTTTTCCCCGGACGGCCGGTTTCTGAATAAGTTCGGACAAATGGGGCGGGAGCCCGGAACCTTTTCCAGGCCAAAGGGCGTAGCATCCGACAGCGACGGCAACATCTATGTGGTGGATGCCCTTTTTGACAATATCCAGGTGTTTGACAATATGGGGCGCCTGCTGATGGCATTTGGCGATCATGGTAAGGGCGATGGGGAATTCTGGCTCCCCACCGGGATTTATATCGATGGCAATGATTTTATCTACGTGTCGGATTCAAGCAACCGGCGGGTCCAGGTTTTTAAATATATAAAAGAAGATAGTGCAAATGAAGGCAAATAAGAAAAAGTTAATAGCAGGAGTTGCGGTGACGCTGTTTTTTTTCGCAACATCCGCCCTGGCCGGAAATATTCGAGCAACCAAACATAATCTTTCTTTCAGCGGCCCCGGAGCCGTCACCGCCGAATCGGAGAGCCAAATCTGCATTTTCTGCCATATCCCCCACCGGGAAGGCTCGGAAATCTCCTATCTGTGGAACCGGTCTTCCCCCACAAAGCCCTACACCCCATATTACAGTTCCACGCTTAAGGCGGATGTGGGGCAACCCACCGGTTCGTCACGAATGTGTCTGAGTTGCCATGACGGCACGATCGCTTTGGGCGCGGTCGCTTCTTCTCCAACAGAGATACCGTTTAAGGGCGGTATACGGTATATGCCGACGGACAGTACATCCTATCTTGGCACTGACTTGTCCGATGACCATCCGATATCATTTGTGTACGACCAGGCGCTTTCAGCCGGCGACACAGAGCTCAAAGACCCGTCTTTACTGCCTCCGGACGTGAGGCTTGAAAACAATCAACTGCAGTGCGTTACCTGCCATGATCCCCATGATGATACCTATAGTCAGTTCCTGGTGATGGACAATATCGCCTCATCCTTGTGCATTGCTTGCCACGATATCACGGGCTGGACAAGCTCCTCACATGCACTGTCGAATGCGGAACTCGTCAGAACCGGCGGACTGTGGCCGAATACCGATTATGCGACCGTGGCCGAAAACGGTTGTGAAAATTGCCACCTGCCCCATACAGCCGGCGGGAAAGAGCGGCTGTTGATTTTTGCTTATGAGGAAGACAACTGTCTGGATTGTCATGACGGCAGCGTGGCAACCACCGACATCGCATCCGTGATTACAAAAAGGTATAATCATTCGGTTCAGAACTATACGGGCATTCATGATCCAGCAGAGAATTTCGCAACAGAGCGCGTCCCGAAGCACGTCGAATGCAGTGACTGTCATAATGCCCACCAGGCCAATGATAATCCTTCTGCCGGAGGGGGGATGGTTTCAGGTGCGAACAAAGGGGTATCCGGCATATCCGCCGGAGGACAAGGCGTGTCGGAAGCCCGGTATGTTTATGAAATATGCTTCAAATGCCATGGCGACAACAATGTCACGGATGAATTATTCATAATTCGGCAGATCGGTCAGATCAATACGCGGTTGGAGTTTGATCCGGCGAACCCTTCGTTCCATCCGGTGGAGGCCCGGGGGAAAAATTCCGATGTTCCGAGCTTGCTGCCGCCCTATGCGGTCAGCAGTACGATAAACTGCACGGATTGCCATGGAAACAACGATCCGTCACAGCCCCCGGGGCCCCATGGTTCCGATTGGCAATATCTTCTGGTGGAAAGGTATGTGACGGATGATTATACCACGGAGTCCCCTTCCAGCTATGCGCTGTGTTATAACTGCCATAGCCGGTCGGTCCTTTTGAATGATGAAAGCTTCCCGCACAGCAAGCATGTGGTCGATCAACGGGTACCGTGTTCCGCCTGTCATGATCCTCATGGTATCAGTTTTATGCAGGGGAGTTCCATACATAACAGCCATCTCATCAATTTTGACGTATCAATCGTTTTGCCGGATGATACGGGACGGCTTGAATATAATGATCTGGGCCGCTTTCGGGGTGAATGCTTTTTGAACTGCCACGGAAAACTCCATATCCCGAAAAGTTATCCCCAATAGATAGGGATCATGTTGTCATTGTCAGATTGGTAACAGGCTCCGTGTGTGATGGCGTTCCCGCCAGACCCACGGGGCATTGATTTTTATAAACTATTAAAAACAGGAAAATGAAAATGAAAAAAATATCTTATAATTTGATTGGTTATGTTCTGATACTCCTGCTGGTGAGCGCCTCCGGCAGCTGCAAGCAAGCGTCTGACCCGGCGAAAGAAGCACCTGTCCAAAAAACATCCGCAGATAATGCAACTCCAGCAAAAACTCCGGAAAATATGCCGGAGACATTCAAGGGAAAGGTCGTGGAGAAGATCGACGTTGGCCCTTACACTTATGTGCAGGATGATACC
>JAHECJ010000243.1 GCA_024641805.1 Desulfococcus sp. | reverse complement strand
AGTCATCATGCCAGGCCAGTCCATGAGTCCGGGCAAGGTATATGCCAGTAATGTGGGACTTCAGCACGCCTGGTTGATTTTGCTGGGATTTGACGTGCATGTTTTGTCGGCAGTTGATTCTATTGATCGGATTGCTGAATCTATGCAGGATTTAAGTAAAATATGTGATGTGGTTATTACTTCCGGCGGCGCATGGAAGGGGGACCGGGATCTGATCGCATCGGTCATTGATTCCCTTGGTGGTGAAATGGTGTTTCACCGGATTCGGCTGGGCCCGGGAAAGGCCACGGGATTGGGCATTTTAAATAATGTGCCGGTGTTTATACTCCCAGGCGGCCCGTCGTCCAATATGTTCGGCTTTGTCATGATCGTGCTGCCGGCATTATTCAAAATATCAGGATCGGGCCTCTGTCCCTATCCGACCTTTTATGGAAAACTTGAAAAAGAGATCTCCGGCCAAACGGATTGGACCAACCTGGTTCAGTGCGATATTCACAAGAATGGCCCGGAAATTATACTCAGCCCCCGGAAACCCAAAAGCCGCCTGGTTTCCATGGCGACCCTTCCAGCGATTGTTGTCATCCCCGAAGGAGTGGAAAAATTTGAAGCTGGAGAGACGGTTCCGTTTATCTGTCTGGATGCAGAAATGTTTACGTCTCATATATCATGCTTTGGGAAAAAGTGAACGTAAGTGATCTATAGTTGGAAGTGAACGAAAGATGATGACTGCGCAAACACTCAATTTTTTGAAAAAAACAGACAATGCCTCAGGCATAACCTCAATTTTAGGCACTTTAACTCAATTTAGACACTACGCATTTTGTTTCCTATAATAGAATCTGATTCTCCAAAGACCTCGACTCACCGGCGGAAAAGGTCTGAATGGCAGGATTGCCTTTGACTGGGCATTTAAATGAGCAGATACCGCAGCCGACGCATCGTTTCAGGTCCACAAAAGGAAGCTGGACCGGAATTTTTTCGCCATCCGGCCGGGTGATGACATCGTTTTTAAAATAAATGGCCTTAGGGGATGTGGGGCAGTGCTCTTCGCAGACAATACAGGCGCTGTTTCCATTCCAGGGCAGACATCGTCCCCGGTCCACATACGCCGACCCGATGCGGACCGGTGTCTCGATTTTCTTTTTGGCGGTAAGTTCTTCTATGGCGCCGGTGGGGCATACGCTGGTGCAGAGCGTGCAGGTATATTCGCAATAGCCAAGCGTCATAATCAGGGTCGGTGTCCAGAATCCGGCCAGACCGCCTTCAGTCAAGGCCGGGTTGATCACGTTCGTTGGGCAGGCTTTCATGCACAGACCGCAGCGCTGGCATCGATCCAGAAATTCAGGTTCCGGAAGCGCGCCCGGCGGCCGGATCAAAGCCGGCGAGGAAGTTTTTGATATGCCCCCGTCCAGTCTGCCGAACAGCGGCAGTGAGATCCCGGCCACCAGTCCGCCCATGACCGCCCGGCGTCCGATATCCGTTGCAGGTGTTTTCCCGCCAATCCCCCTCAAACCAAAAGTCAGCGCATCTTCCGGGCAGGTTTTTTCGCAGTTCAGGCATAAAAGGCATTCGGATTTCTGCCATTGGGTGCCGGGCTCCGGGGAAGCAGCGCCCTGGCATTTTTTGACGCACGCACCGCAGTGGGTGCATTTGTTTTCATCTTTTTTAAGCGTAAAAACGCTAAATTTTGAGGAGATGCCAAGCATCGCGCCCAGGGGGCAGAGAAACCGGCACCAGAAGCGGGGCCGGATGCGGTTTAAGAAAAGGATAACCAGAAACAAGAAACCAATGACCCACCCGGTTTGGAACGCCTTGTCCTCATAGCCGAAAATCGGGGCTGCCACGGCTTCGGTGCCGTATCCCAGATAGTTGAACAGTTTGATATCGCTTAAGGCCAGGGCGTCGAATACGTGTCTCAAGCCGATCCCGATGGCAGGAAGGATGGATGCGGAAATACTCCGAAACAGAAAGGAGATGGGATCTATGATTCCGGCGTAGTTGACTCCGACAGCAGCTGATGTGATCAACGCAATCAGCAGGAAATATTTGAACCGGCGGCCACGGCCGCCACTGTTTGCGCTTATCATGGCCTTGCCTTTGAGAGAAGGCTTGATGGCTCCGGTCATGTGATGCAGTGTGCCGAACGGGCAGACAAATGAGCAGAAAAACCGCCCGAACAGGATAGTTACAATCATCAGTGCAATGGCCCATCCGAATCCGGTCAGCCACTGGCGTGCGGAGATTATCGATGACAGCCATACCAGGGGATCGAGGTGGAAGAAGAAAGTCACCGGACCGGTTATCCGGATGTCCCGGGCATCGCTAAAGGACTGGGAATAGTCCATGTAAACATTCTGGGGAAGCCGGGTTCCGATCAGGAGGAGGATGAACAGGCAGAGGAAAAAAGCCTGACAGGCGCGGCGGACCCAGACCAGATGCCTTGCTTTCACAAGACCACCGAAAGCTGCTTAACCTTGTCAAGATTCATGGTTCCCAGGCCCCATTTGTCTCCCAGACGAATAAAACCGATATCTTCCGGTTTTTTATCAAACAGTAAAGCGCCCCTGGCATCGGCCGCGACCGGGTCCTGGCTTAAAATCAGCCGGTTTACCACTTTCACATCCGACGGACTGCCCCCGGACGGCCCGTTTGAAACCATGATCCGGGTGGCATCAATTAACGTAATCTGCGGTTTGAAAAACTGGGCCAGATCCACGATGGTCTGGTGAATATCCTGGTGGAGTGCGCTGCGTCTGCCGCCGACACCGCCTATCCAGTTTTTCATGCCAAGGGTCAGTCCGCTTAATCCATGAACCTTTGCCACCGGCAGGTTGATGACCTTGTCGGCTTCCACCAGCGGGGTAAACACCTGCCAGACGTCAAGGCGATGGCCATGCAGATTCATATCTTTCATCATGGAAGACCGGGGGTGAACAATATCCGCGCCGGTTTTCTGCGCCACCTGACCGGCGCCGGTAATAGAAAAGCATCGCTGGGCATCGTGAATCGTATTGTCGGCAATGCGCACTTTTTGAGCACCGGCCTCCTGGCAGAGTTCGATGACCGCCTCCAGCACTTCCGGATTGGTCGTGGCCGCGAGACTCGGTTCTCGAGCCCAGGAAATATTGGGTTTGATGACCACCACATCACCCTTGGAGATAAACCGGTTCATTCCGCCGGCGGTTTCAAAAACTTTGCGGGTCAGTTCCCTGACCGAATAACCGACGGTCTGCCCAAGGCCGTCGACGATCCATTTGTCGGGCGTTACCGCGGCGTTCAGCAGGTTGGAGGTGAATGACAGGGGCATGGAACCGGCAATCAGGATGCCGCCGGATATTTTACAGATTTTTTTTAAGGATTCTCTTCGGGTAATGGGATTATTTTTCATTTGAATACCTCCACATGGTTTTGAAGGAAAATGAATGAATTATACAACCGAATATAAGTTCAGCCGATACATGATGTCAAGTTGCAACTCCCGGGTCTTTTTCACTTGTGGCTGAAAACCCCAAATATTTCCGCGTAAATTCATCCTGAAAAAGATTTTTAAATTCCGCAAAGTCCCATAGTCTGTTTGAAAGTATATGCCGGTATTCCGGTTTGATGACATAGGTCTCTGTGTCGAGAATGGTTTTATTGCCAATGGTGACCGGAACCGGGGTTCTAAAATAATATTCGCCTTCAAATTGATCCAGTTTCCAGAGAGACGAATCATCTACATCAAAATAAACCATCCCCTCTGTCTTATCTCCGGCAGCCTCAATGATGCCGGGATAGCAGTCATATTTCAGGCAAAAACGCGCATAGCCGGAAAGGGTTGCGCGTTTGAACCCAAAAGTGTGTCCGGTTACCGATTCAAAAATTGACGATACCATCAGTGAGCCGTAGGTGAATATATTCATAATCTATGCTTTCAATTTGATATGCTGGTGTGATATTTGTTTTGAATATAATACAAATTGAATCCATTGTCCATTGTCAGGAAACCACCCATGAAGCCGGGTCAGAATCATATTTTAGAAGATATACTGGAAACCATCAGCGCGTCCGACACTCCCGAGCAGTCCCTGGACCGAATTGTCCGGATGATTGCAGACCGTTTCATGATCGACGTGTGCTCGGTATACGTCTACAACCCCTATGGCAATAACCTGGAGTTAAAAGCCACGAAAGGGCTTTCCAGGGAGTCGGTGGGAATGATTGAAATGGATGTGAGTGAAGGGCTGACCGGTCTGGTCATCGAAACAATGGAACCGGTGTTTATCAAAAATCCGCCGTCCCATCCGCGGTATAAGTATTATGCCGGCAGTGGCGAGGAGATTTACAAGACGTATTTGGGAGTGCCGCTGATCTACCATAAAAAAGTGATTGGTGCGCTCGTTGTTCAGACCCTGGCCGAAGAGGGAATCGAAAAATCCGACATTCATTTGTTTAAGAATATCGCCGGCCAGATAGCGGCCACGGTTGCGTTCACCATTCTCCAGGAAGACCGGCTGCGGATAAGCGCCGGGCAGGGCCTGAATTTAAAAGATCAGAAAACCCAGTCCTCAACATCGTCTCTCCGGCAGAACCATCTCCGGGGGGAACCGGTATCCGACCGAGTTGGATTCGGTTATGCCCATTACATGTTTGAAACCATCGATTTTGATCAGATCAACCTGATCCGTATCGCCGATACGGCATCTGAAATTACCCGCCTGGAGAATGCATTTGAAACCGCTGCCGCCCAGATCCGGGATGTTTTCGGTCGCGCCCGGGGGATATCCGGCCAGGACAAAGCCATCATCGACGCACACCTGATGTTTCTTGCCGATAAATCCCTGCGAAAGAAAATCGTTACAAGAATAAACGAAAA
>JAHECJ010000242.1 GCA_024641805.1 Desulfococcus sp. | reverse complement strand
GCGAAACAGTCAAAGCCCTTTTCAGGAAAGTAATCGAGAAAGTTATGCCAGCACCAGGCCCCATGCCATGCGCCGTGAACAAATAATAACGGGTTACGATCAGATTTTTTAACGGCTTTTCGGGTTATAACTTCCAAATTAAATGGCATGGCGGTCTCCTTTGTCTTAAGAGGGAAACAACATAAATGGGTCATCTCCAAGGGGTCGGGCAGCGATCTCGGGATATTTTTTCAGAGTTTATCCGATTATTTATTAAACTTCAACAATTGTCGATTCATTTGAAAACCATGTGATTTGCAAAAAAAAGAGGGTATCACGTGACGAACGTGATCCCCTCTTTTTTGGAGAGCAGGTATTAACATCGATTAGTTGATTTTTATTTTTCTCCGGCCGTGACCTTATTCATTTTATCACCCTGCCGGATGGCATCCACCACATCCTGCCCCTTGACGACTTTTCCAAATACAGTATGCCGCCCGTTTAAATGGGGCTGGGGAGAATGGGTGATGAAGAACTGGCTGCCGTTGGTGTTCGGGCCGGCATTGGCCATGGAAATAACACATCTTTCATGCTTCAAGGGGTTGCCGGCGCATTCATCTTCAAACCGGTAGCCGGGACCGCCGCTTCCGATGCCCGTCGGGTCTCCTCCCTGGATCATGAAGTTGCTGATGACCCGATGGAAGGTGAGTCCGTCGTAATACCCTTCCCGGGCCAGAAAAACAAAGTTGTTTACGGTTTTAGGCGCATGTTCCGGGTAGAGTTCCAGTTCGATTTCCCCTTTGGTGGTGTCCATGACAATTTTATATGTTTTGGCCGGATCAATCTGCATTTCCGGCGGGGTGCTCCATTGTTTTGCTGACATAATAATACCTCCGTTTATGGTTTAAGATTGATGGTTGAGTTAAAAGTCCCATCTACTGCGTTGTAGCTGTTTTTCAGACTTTCAATATACTACATGTATTATTTCAATCCTGAAAAACCGCCACGCCTTGTATATAGAACTTTTAGCTCAACCATCCAGCTACTTTTTGCGGGGCTATCAATTAAAATTTTTCCACAGAGTCCACAGAGAAATTCAACGATATCAGTTGTCTCTGTGTTCTCTGTGGTGGATTAATAATAGTCTTTAATATGGCGTTAAATTAATGAATTAAAGCCTTATGGGTGTTGGATCGACTTTTTCCTGAATTGCGCAATCTGCCGGGAAACGGCAACCAGTTCGCCGTTTTCATCCCAGATTTCGCCGTCTTCTTCTAAAATTCCGTTATTGATAAAATGTGTCCGGAATATGCATTTCAGCCACCTTGTTTCCGGAATATTCCGGATATTGACAGAAAATTCGATTGTCGGGACCCAGGCCGTCATCCCGCTGCTTGTAAAAACAGGCGGCGGAAACGCATCGGCTGCTAAAAGTATTCCCGGAGCATCAAAGGGACGGTCGCTTTGAAACCGTATCCAGCCTCTGTGTTCTGAAATATCGATCAAGGAACCGGTAAACCATCCGGCACAGCGGGGATCGAGGCGCACGTCCATGTTATCGAATACAGTATATTCTCCCATGGGTGGAATTTGAAAGCAGTCTTCTTTCGGTGCCAGATCCGGCGGCAATTTTTCATACCGTTTTTCCGTCCGATCATCCGGGGGGTCGGAGAACGTGGCGATGGCCCGGATTTTTTCCTTGTCCCCCTGAACCAGCCGTGCCTGCCACCGGTCAAAATGATTTGAAAGTCCGATATTCTCAATGAAAATATCAGCGTCGCCGGGGAGCGTTTTGGAAAGGTAGGTTGCAGTGCTGATAACCATCGATTTTTTGTGACTGCGCTGAAGCATGGCATTGGCCATTAACGCCATGAGGTAGCCGCCGTTGGGGTTCCCGTTAATCGACCAGTTTCTGCTAATTTGTATCTTAAAAGCGTCTGGTGCAGTTTCTGTCAGCGAAATATCCTGATCAAACAAGTGCATTTTTTTCTTTGTCCCTGAGTCATTGGCGTGGCCAAGGTTATGCGGCCGCGCTTCTGAGTTCCTTGATCATAATATTTTCAATTTCTACCCGCAGCGCTTCAAAGTCGGATTCTGCTTTGGGCGATTGAAGTCGGATCATTTGATCATACCGTAACGTGACTTTGGCAAAGGGTTTGGGAATAAAAAATTTATCCCAGCTTTTGAAGTACCACGCGCGGTCTGCGGAAATATAAAAAGGAACGATGACCGCATCCGCTGCCAGGGCAATACTGATGGCGCCGGCTTTGACTTTGCCGATCGGCCCCCGGGGTCCGTCCATGATATGGGCGGCCAGACCGGTTTCTTTCAGATGACTGACAACCTCCATCATAGCCGATTTACCGCCTTTGGAGGAGCTGCCCCGGGCCGGCCGCCACCCGGTCCGCCGGGCCACCCCGGCAATGAGATCTCCGTCCGCACTCCGGCTGATCATCAGCCCGGGGGCATAATCTTTATAGTTTTTAAAATAACGGATGGCTGAAAAAAACTGCTGGTGCCATACGCACAACAGTATCCTGCCGCCCTTTTTTAAATAATCCATCCACTCTTCTTCGTTTTCAACAGTTAAGCGAAATGTAGACGCGTACAACCGGATGAATCGGTATACAAGGCCCTGGAACCAGTTTGAACTAATTGTTTTTTTTGAAAATTTACCCATTGCTATCCTTTCCTGCCCATATCGGGATCGGTATCATATATCATCTTCAATGAATTATGGGCAGTTTTTTTATTTAATTTTTAAGTCAGCCGCCGTTGAATTGAAATTCCGGTTTTCGGCAACATAACAAAGACCAGAAAAATCTGGATTAATAACCCGATGAAGACCATTACAAGGCCGGATAAATAGGCCGCCCGAAACGCCAGAACCTGGCTGACCCCCATGTGGAATAAAATATCGACAATCGGTCCGGCGATCAGGGTGCCGGACACTCCCCAGGAGAGAAACAGGGTGGCGTTGAACAAGCCGAATAAAAATCCCCTGCGCTCCGGCGGAATCAATACAGAGACAAAGGAATAAGATGCGGCCAGGATAATCACATCCGCCATGCCGCGAAAACCGCTGGCAACGTAAATCCATTTCAGATCGTTTGTGAATGAATAGATCAGCAGATAAATAATCGCGATGAAGGCTCCCAGGCAAACGGACTGGCCGTCGCCAAGCCATCTGCCGATACGCCCCGCAATCAATCCGAAACAGATAATGGCAAGGGATTCGGTATTGAAAATATAGCTCAGAACCCGGCTGGAAACGTCGAAACCGGTGTCTAAAAACAGATACTGTGATTGAATGATCATAACCCCGTTGCGGCCGAAATTAATAAAAACCATGGCCATTAAAAATATCCAGAACAATTTCAACGATACGGTCCGGCAGGCTGCGTCACATTCGGTCCGGGGAGTTTCATCCTTTCGCACACCGCCTTCCGGAAGATAGACAACAGGGATCATTGAAATCAGCATGACCGCTGCAGGGATAAAAAACAGGGTGCCGGAGTAAAATCCCCACCCGTCGTACATGGTCCCAAGCCCGTCATAAAGCAATCCGCCGATCCAGATACCGATCAGCCGGCCCACACCGCCGATACTTGTCAGGTATCCCAATATGGCGTTGCGCTTTTGTTCCGGATAAAGATCGGAAATCAGCGCACTCCACCCGATATTGCTCATTGACCAGAAAATTTCGACAAATGTTAATCCCAGGATAATAGCATAACCGGAAATGCGGTGGGTGGGTGCAAGAACATGGCCCCCCCAGATCAGAACCGTCCCCACAGCACCGCAGCCTTCTCCCCATAAGATGAGTGTTCTCCGCAGCTGCCGCCGGTCGGACAGCCGTCCCCAGATAAATGTCTGGGACAGGATGTTGAAAACCATGGGCAATGTCGCAAACAGTGTGGTTTCCGTCACGGACAGGCCCAGAAAATAGCGCAGATAAATTGACAGGAATGCATAAAACAGTCCTCTTCGGAACATGGCCAGGGCCTGAAAAGAACTGATTCCCCAAAAAATTTTAACCGAAGGAATTCCTGATGTTATCATCGTTATTTCAATCGTTTGTGGTCAGACGGATGTCGGGTTTGTTAATAAGCCAGTGCCGAGGGTTTGTATTATCAGCAATGGAAATGTAGTTATGATATTCGAAACGGAAATTCAAAGGATTAATTGCCATGCCGCTGATTTGCTTTTTTTGCTTTGCGAGGGTTGAAAATACGGATAGGTGTTATCTCGACAACTTATAGCCGGCTTTTGCAGAATCGCATCACTTCAACCGTTTAACTGCTTATTGATTGCAGATTCAGAAAAGATATGATACCTGCTGAGTTTTATCAGGAATCAATTAATTAAAGGCGTCGATGCTTTTTAATGTTGCCGTTTATGGAGATTATTTTATCTAAAATCATTTCAGGGCTGTTTTCCTTAGTCGGCCTGATATCCCAAAAAACCGCTGTAAAAATTGCCGGTTGTTTGGGGCGAATCTGGTTTGCCGTGGACAAAAGGCACAGGGACGTTGCGTTGAAAAACCTGGCCCATGTGTTTGGCAATGAAAAAACTGACGCCGAAATCAGAAGGCTGGCACGGCAGGTTTTTGATAATCTGGCCCTGATTATATTTGAAATCGGATGGCTGGTGCGATTGAAGGAAAAAGACGTTTCAAAGCATCTTCACATCCATGGACTCCATCATCTGCAAAACGCCCATAAAAAAGGCAAGGGCGTTTTGGTGCTGACCGGTCATTTGGGGAACTGGGAACTGATGGCCATGGCGGCGGCAATGCTCGGGTATTCAATGAGTGCCATATACCGGCCGATGGACTTTAAGCCGCTCGACCGGTTTTTCATAAATTTGAGGGGCCGTTTTGGCGCCACCCTGTATCC
>JAHECJ010000241.1 GCA_024641805.1 Desulfococcus sp. | reverse complement strand
GGATCAGGGATGCGGCCGTGGCGTTGAATGTCATGCAGATGTCCGTGGGCGCGTCGCATGCCCGGTTGACATGCAGCATTTTATGGCGGCAGTAACAGGTGCCGATGGCGATGCGGGATGCGGTCTTGATGATTTCACTGGCCCGCTCATAATCAAGAACATGCAGGGCGGTTTTTCCGGACAAAACCGGTTCATGGATAAAGGTCCGGCCCAGCTGGGTTTCGCCCCGGGTAAAAAGCTCCCGGATAAATTCTTCTTCCACGTTTAAATACTGGTAAAAGAGTTCGCTTAACAGTTTCTGGTCGATATCATGTCGCACACGCATCAGGGAAAATTCAAAAAATCCGGCCATCGGCGGCGGCAGCGTGTAGACAGTCCGGCCGTTTTGTTCGATATCCACCAGGATTCCTCGGTCGGCGAGGGTATCCAGAATTTTCTGACTGTCGGCCAGGGGATATTTCCAGATTTGACTGGCTTTTTTTGCGGTAAAGGGTTTGATGGGCAGCAAAGAAACCAGTCCCGCTTCTTTTTCGCTGAACAGGATGCCCAGAATTTGAAACAACAGATCGGATACCGGCGCCCCCTGGGGAAACCGGTTCAGGCGTTCCGCCAGGCTTGAATAGCTGTTTTTCAAGGTCATATGAGACATGTCGGAAGAGCCGGTTTTTTTAAGTTTGCAGACTGAGTTAATTATATTGGTTTCTGAACAATATCCACTTTAAGAAAAGCGTCGATGTCTTTTGGCTGAATCGAATACAGGGTATCGATAAATGATACAAAAAAGCTTCCGGGTTTATCACTGATCTGAATTGCCATATCTCCGCAAAGCCCGTAAAAACCGAATGCCGCGGCTGTAGCGGCCAGCAGGTCGCCATCTGAAACCGCGCAAAAAGCCCCGGTAACTGCGCTCAGGCCGCAGCCGATTCCGGTCACTTTGGTCATTAAGGGCTGGCCGTTGGCAACCCGAAAAATTTGCCGTCCATCGGTAATAATATCTTCCGCGCCTGAGATGCCGATGATGCAATTCATTTCGGACGCCATTTTTCGGGCTGCATCAATGATTCCATCGGTCAGAGAAAGGGAAGAGTCAACCCCCCGGGTCCGGACGTCTGCCGAGGCCAGAGAAAATATTTCCGACGCATTTCCCCGCAGAACCGATATTTTCGTGTCTTTCATGATTTTTTTGACCGCCCGGGTGCGTATGGACGTCGCTCCGGAACCCACGGGATCGAGGATCACCGGAATTCCTTTTGAATTGGCGGTTTTTGCCGCAAGGATCATGGAATCGACCCAATCTTCCTGTAATGTGCCGATGTTCAGCACCAGGGCGTCCGCCAGCGATACCATTTCCTCAACTTCTCCCGGGCAATGGGCCATGACCGGAGAGGCGCCGGCTGCCAGAAGGATGTTGGCCGAAGAATTCATTACCACAAAGTTGGTAATATTATGGATCAGCGGGGACGTTGCTTTGATTTTCCCAAGAAGCTGCGATGTGTAGTGTTTGATGTCCATTGACCTATGTTCCTTCTCGCAGGAGCTTTATTTTTTTGATTGTCATTTTATTTGCGGTGAAATTCAAAATCACTATTTCGGGTATCCCACGGTTTGGGACAGAATGACTTTCTGGTCCGGCCGCAGTCCCATTTTTTTCTCAAGGGCCGGTTTATCAATGTATGCCCTTACTACGGTGGCCAGGCCGTTAGATGCGCAGTACAGGTAGACATTTTCGCTGATAAAACCTGTATCGACAGCTGAATAAAAAATTTTGTCCTCTGTATTGTCGGCACCTATTTTTGAAAAATCCGCCACATAGACCAGGTTGAGCGGCGCGATTTTTACAAACCCCTGCTTCCCGGTAAAAGCCCGGATATCCTCCTCCAGAATCGGCAGCAGCTGATTGTCTTTGGCATCATAGAGGTAAAGGGCTTCTTCGGCGGCTACATAGACATTGACCTCCTGCCAGTCCTTGGCGGACGGCGCGGTCCGTTTTTCTGTCTCCGGACGGTTGATGCCGCAGGCGGCCCAGAGAAGATCGGATAATACCTGCATCGGCAGTTTTTCAGTGCTGAATTCACGGGAAGAAGCGCGATGCATTAGCGCCTGCATCAGCGGTTTCCCTCCATCGGTCTGAGGCGGCGGCAGCTTGACGGGTTTTGGCCCTTCGGCAAAAATCAGTGACGGGAAAACGGTAAAAACAGCAAAAATTAAAAAGGCGGCAATGACGGATGACTTTTTCATGACGATCCTTTCCCGACGGCTTTTTCTCTGCCATCAGATTTTGAATTTTTACAGAGGTTCTTTTTTGGTCGGTACGGATAAAAAATTATAAAGTTCGGCTTTTTTCAATCCGGCCGAAACAATAATCTCTTTTTTGTCTTTTTTAAGGCGTTTGATTTTTGCTTCAACGGTCAGGGCCTGTCCTCTTTCCCCGATCTTACAAGAATACACCAATTCCAGTTCTTTGCACGACCGCGTGAATTTGGCGCCTTTGAGCAGTTTGTTTTTGTGTTCGTTGAAACGTCTTTTAAGATCTGTTGTGATCCCGGTATATAATGCCTTTTTTTCATTTCTTAAAATATATACCGTCCAGAAATCCTTTTTCAAATGATTCTTTATCATCGGTGTGAGGGGTTGCATCGATTTTTTCAAATGGCCGGTCGCCTTTTTTTACGCAGTTTATTTCTGATCTGGTTCATGAGGGCCGAAATCTCGGAGATTCTCAGAACGTGGCCCGCAGCGGTAAACATCACGATAAAAATCGTTCCAATGATCAGGCAGACCAGAAAGCTGCCGGGCCGCGTCATCACGTTGATTCCGATAAGGACGGTTTTTCGGAACCATTCCAGGCATACGCCCATGCCGGCACTTAACAAAATGATTTTTATTATGAAAAGGTACACCATTCTGCTTTGTTTGTTTTGGCTGTTCCGGTTCCAGAGGATATAAAGAAGCAACACCTGGAAGGTCGCTGCAATGGAAACTGCCAGTCCGATTCCTTCAGCTCCCATTTTCTGCATTCCGAAGTAATAGAGGGGCAGGCTCAATACCACCGCAATGGTACCGAAAATAGCGGGGAAAAGCGTGTTTTGCATGGCAAAAAAACATCTGACCACAACGATCTGTGCGGCAAATGCAAAAGCCCCCGCCATGATAAACACCAACACACCGGATGTCAGAGCAGTGGCTGTTTCGTCAAAGCGTCCTCGCTGAAACAGAATAAATATTACTTCATGGCGAAGCACCATGAATAAAACGGAAAACGGAATGACCAGCGCCAGATATCTAATTGTGGTATTCAGCAGGCGGTTCATTTCAGCCATCTTGTTTTCTGCGGCCAGTCGGGCCATAAACGGAAAAGATGCCACCCCAACAGCCTGTCCGAAAAATCCCATGAGGAACAGCATGGTTCTGAGGCTGTAATTTAGCGCGGCAATGCTGCCTTCGGGCAGAAATGACCCGAAGAATTTGAAGAAAAATTCGGTTGAAAACGTCATGGTCAGCCCCAGCATCAGGGGCAGGGTCAGCAGGATGTATTTCTTCAGGTCAGGGTGCTTAAAATCAAAAAGAATGAAAAATTTCATTCCCACGCGTTTGGCGCCCCAGGCTTGCAGCATGAAATTTCCGATAAATGATCCGCCCAGCACCCCCCAGGAAAATCCTGCCATTCCTGTTTTTTTATACAGGAGAATGCCGCCGGTAATAATTCCCAGGTTGTAGACCAGGGGGCCAAGGGCCGCTAAGGCGAATTTTTCCTTGGCATACTGAACGGCGGTCAGAATGCCGCCGCTAAAAAAGAAAAACTGAGCAGGCAGGATAATTCGGGTCATGTGAATCGCCTCCGCCTTCACCCCCGGATCTTTAATCCCGGGTGCGATCATGTCAATCAGTTCAGGCGCGAACCATTCACCGAAGAGAATCAGAAGTATTAATAAGCTGCCGAACCCCGTAAAAATTATGGAAAAAACCTTCCACCCTTCGGTTTCGCGGCCTTCAGCCAGGTAGCGGGAGAAAATGGGAATAAAGACAACGGACAGAAAACCGCCGGCAATAATGTGATTTAAGATTTCAGGCAGTACAAATGCGATCTGGTAGGCGTCAACCCCCGATTCGGTTCCCCCGGCATAGGCGATGGCCATTTCCCTGAAAAGCCCTATCACCCGGCTCAGGAAAACAGATGCCATCATAATCAGAGAAGCGATCCCAATTTTTTGATATAACGATTTTGGTGCGGGTATAGTTTTCAATCAACCGCTGCCTATGAAGTAATTTGTTCGGATAATTTTGCGATCTGCTTGGATATGTCCCGGACGGTCATCCTGCGATTATCAATCCACCATTTGGCTTCGGTTTCTTTTTGCCACTGGATAAAAAAGCTTTCAAAGGCTTTTTCCGACAGTTCTTTCTCGGTATCACTATTGAACGTCAGGCTTTCCTTGAGATAATTCACCTTGTTGATAAGCTCCGCGCGGATTTTTTCCGCCCATGAGATCATTTTTTCGGAGCCTTTAAGTTCCGTGAAGCCAATGCCCTTGTGAGCTTCTGAGAGCTCATTTGTCTGCTTTTGGAAATATTCTTTTTTGCATTGATCGCAATACCAGTCCTTTTTATCCACTACAAACAGGTTCTTTTCATGGCTGTCAAAAAGCTGTATCTTGAAACTGGTTCGGCAAGAGCGGCATTTTACTTCGTAAGTATATATGTCATTAGTCATGTTATTGTTCAGCCGGACATCCGGCCTTATCCTTTTTTTGAAATGTGGAATCCGGTTTTTTAAAATATATTAAACTTAAGCCGGCCGGGCAATTATTGCGTCTGCTTTAATCCCGGACAATAAGCTGCTTTAAAAACGAAAGCGCGGGATCTTATTTAACGATTCCGCGCTTTCAGGTGGT
>JAHECJ010000240.1 GCA_024641805.1 Desulfococcus sp. | reverse complement strand
AAAAAGCGGAAACGGATTAAGAATCTTTTCCAGGTATTTATGGGATAAAAATCTGGTTTCACGTGCGCCGTTTTCCATTGAAACTATCGGCGGAATGGTTGAATCCCGAATCCATGACAACGGCTTGATATCCGTGGATATGGGAACCGTAAGCTTCGACAGCGAAAAAATTCCGGTCGCCGGCCCAAGACGGCAGGTTTTAAATGACAAACTGATCATTGAAGGACAAGAGATCACCTACTGCGGAGCCACCATCGGAAATCCCCATTGCGTGATCATTCGCGATAGCATCTCTCCGGAACTTGCCAAAAAACTGGGCCCGAAACTGGAAACCCATCCGAATTTTCCCAACCGGACCAATGTCCAGTTCATGAAGATCATTGACCGCTCCAACATTGCCATCGAAATCTGGGAACGCGGGGCCGGTTACACTCTGGCGTCCGGGAGCAGCAGTTCCGCATCCGCTGCCGTCGCGTTTGCCCTGGGATACACGGATCCGGATATGACCGTCCACATGCCGGGTGGAAAGCTGGAAATCCATGTACATAAAGATTTGTCCATTACACTCACAGGACCGGTGACCAGGGTCGGCGAAGGATTTCTGGATGCTGAAATATTTCAGCAGAAAATGAATCTGAGCAATTGATGTTTTAACCCCGCAACCCCAAGCAGAAAAAAATGAAAGATTTCTTCACCGTTACACCGCTTGAAAAAGTATTTGAATATATTGCCACGTTTCCGGTAGCTGCACCAGAAACCATTCCCATCGGCAACGCAACAGAAAGGATTCTTGCGCAGGACATCCGGGCAGATGAGGATATCCCCGCTTTTTCAAGATCCACCATGGACGGCTATGCGGTTTGCGCGTCATCTACGTTCGGGGCGTCTGAGGGGAATCCGGCTTACCTGACCATCAACGGCGCCATATCCATGGGCGAAAACCCATCCGTCCGTGTTTTGCCCGGCAGTGCCATCCGAATCTCCACCGGCGGTATGCTCCCGATGGGTGCCGACAGTGTGGTCATGATGGAATATGCCGATGAAATCGACGAAACCACTCTGGAAATATACAAGAGCGTTGCCCCCGGGACAAATGTGATCGCCAAAGGCGAGGATATTCAACAGGGCCAGTCGCTCTTGTCCCCCGGTTTAAAACTCCGGCCCCAGGAAATCGGCCTGCTTGCCGCGCTCGGCATCACACAGGTGGCAGTCTTTCAAAAACCGACTGTCGGCATCATATCAACAGGGGATGAGATTGTACCGATTCAAGACATCCCGGGCCCGGCCCAGGTGCGTGATATCAATTCATATTCCATCGCCGGCATGGTCGTCCAGGCCGGGGGAATCCCCATGAATTTCGGTATTATCAAAGACAATTACGATGCATTGTTTGAAATTTGCCGGAAAGCGCTCCGGGAAACAGATATCCTGATCCTGTCCGGCGGCAGTTCCGTCGGCACCCGGGACCTGACCATCGAGGTTTTGAATTCTTTGGAAGACGCACACATCCTTGTGCACGGAATCCCCATCAGCCCGGGAAAGCCGACGATTCTGGCCCGGGCAGGCAATAAACCGGTCTGGGGGCTGCCCGGCCATGTCACCTCCGCCATGGTCGTGTTCGACAGGGTAGTGCGGCCCTTTATCGAGTATGCCGGCGGTAAAAACCGCCTCACAAAAAATCATACGCGGCATATTCCGGCGAGAATCAGCAGAAACATCGCATCTGCCCAGGGACGAACGGATTTTATACGGGTGAGGCTGAAAGAAACAGATGACGGGATGTGGGCCGAACCGGTCTTAGGCAAATCCGGATTAATCAATACAATGATCCATGCGGATGGGCTGGTTGAAATCGACATGAATACCGAAGGTCTGGACAAGGGGAGCGCCGTATCAGTGATCCCTTTATAGCAAGATTCCTTTTTACGGAACCATTAACATTAATTACAAAACAAATAGTTGCTGAATAAACAATGACTGACAAAAGAAATATCTACCTGAAAATGAAAACCCTGGAAGCGGCCAGAAATATCCTTTTCGAGGCATTTTCCGAATCCGTCGGGCTTTCTTCCGAAACGATTGATGTGGTCGATGCCGTCCACCGGGTGCTGTCCGAACCGGTATATGCTGAAATGTCATCCCCGAATTTTCATGCGGCCGCCATGGACGGCATTGCCGTTGCGGCGGAGTCGACGTTCGGGGCCGGGGAATCGACCCCCAAAATACTGGTGATCGGCAAAGAGGCGCACTATATCAATACCGGTTATATCATGCCGGGCAATACCGATTCAGTCATCATGATCGAGAATATCCATGTGCTGGAGGATGAGCAACAGGTCGAAATCATTGCCCCGGCATTTCCATGGCAAAATGTACGGCGGATGGGGGAAGATATTGTCGCCACAGAACTGGTATTTCCCCGAAACCACAAAATCACCCCATACTGCCTCGGCGCCATGATTTCAGCCGGTGTGTTTAACGTCCATGTCTGGAAAAAACCCCGCGTGTTTATTCAGCCCACCGGATCGGAACTGGTGGATCACCGCAATATAAGGCAACATGAATTGCCCCCCGGCCGGGTGATCGATTCCAACTCGCACATGCTGGGCCGGCTTGTGGACGCCTGCGGCGGATCTTATTATAAAAACAGCATCGTAAAAGATGATTTCAAGCAGATTACACAAGCCATCAAAGACGCGGCCGACGGGGATTATGATATGATTTTTGTCAGCGGCGGATCCTCAGCCGGTTCCAGGGACTTTTCCCGGGAAGTTATTTCCGGGCTGGGCGACGTGCTCATTCACGGCGTGACCATGATGCCGGGCAAACCGGTGATCGCCGGAAAAATCAGCGGAAAACCGATTTTCGGTATTCCGGGATACCCTGTTTCCGCGATTATCGCCTTTGACCAGCTTGTCCGGCCGCTGATGAATCGGATGCTCCATCAGCCGGACATCCCGGACCCGGAAATTGAAGTGATCCCCACCAAAAAAATCCCCTCAAAGCTCGGGCTTGAAGAATTTTTAAGGGTCAAACTGGGAAACGTGGGGGGAAAAATTGTGGCCACCCCCCTGCCCCGTGGCGCCGGGTGCATCACCAGTTTCACCGAAGCAGACGGCATTATCCGGATCCCCAATCATATTGAAGGGATTGCTGAAAACAAACCGGTCAATGCCACCCTTCTCCGTCCGCTGCCGCAAATTAAAAATACGATTGTGGCGGTGGGAAGCCATGACAATACCATGGACGTGCTGGCCGATCTGCTCCGGGCAAAAAGTAGCCGGGTATCACTCTCTTCCAGCCATGTGGGGAGCATGGGCGGACTGATGGCCATCAAAAAAGGATTGGCGCATGTGGCCGGGACTCATCTTTTAAACCCGGATGACGGTAGTTACAATATTTCGTATCTTCAAAAACATTTGCCGGAGACTCCCGTCAAACTGGTCCACCTGGTTCAACGGGAACAGGGTCTGATCATCCGGCCCGGCAATCCGAAAAATATCCAGGGGATTGAAGATCTGTCTCGAAAAGAGATATCCTTTATCAACCGCCAGAGCGGTTCCGGTACCCGGATTCTGCTGGATTTTAAACTCAGCCGGATGGGACTGGATCCATCGGATATTTCCGGTTATTCGAATGAGGAATTCACCCACATGGCCGTCGCGGTCGCCGTCTTGAGCGGGATAGCCGATGCCGGACTTGGGATATATGCCGCGGCCAAAGCGTTACACCTTGATTTTATTCCAATCATCACCGAATCTTATGACCTCGTGATTCCGGATGATGTCTTTGACACGGAAAACATCCAGCTGCTGCTGGAAATCATTTCCTCTGATGAATTTAAATTGCAGGTCAACCAGCTCGGCGGATATCACACGCAAAACACCGGTCAAATTATCTGGAGAAGCAACTGATGCCCTATGAGCTCATCGACCATACGGCCGACATCGGCATTCGCGTCACCGGCCAAACCATAAAGGATCTGTTTGAGACCGCGGCCCATGCCATGTTTGAACAGATTACGGATACGACCCAACTGCAAGGAAAACATACCAAATCTATCCATGTCAAAGGCATCGACCGGCCGGATCTGCTGATCAACTGGCTCCGGGAACTATTATGGTACTGGACAATCGACAATTGCCTGATCAAACAGGCAACGATTATTGAAATGCCTGACGATCAACTAAGAGCAAAAGTCACCTATGATGAATTTGACCTGAAAACGCATGAAATTTTAAAAGATATCAAAGCCGTCACCTATCACGGCATCTCCGTTGACCAAACCGATGCCGGATGGGAGGCGATGATTATTTTTGATGTATAAAATTTTGGGGGAATTTTATGTTGTCCCGAGGAAGACCTTGGGAAAATGCTACCCCCCTTTTAAAGAATTATTTACTAACGTCAATAGGGCTGACAATAAATCCCATTGTTCCGCAGCCGAGCACCGGAGAACCTGCCGAAAGGAAGCTTTGACTGTTTGAGAGTAGCGAGTTTCAAAGGTTCCGGCAGGGTCGAGGCGCGCAGGGCATCCCGACGAAGGAGGGACAAGGGACAGGGCGCGCTTTCTTTTGGTTCGTTTTCTTTGCGCGTCAAAGAAAATGAACAATTTCAGATTATGTAATGATGCAGGATATGCAATCTATAAAAATTTTCCAGTAATACGGTTATGCGTTCCCACGGAGGACCGTGGGAACGAGAAGGGTGTCAGGCGTCAGGTTTTTTAGGGGTTGCTTAATGCCTTTTCCCTGAAACCTGAACACTGAAACCATATGTTGGAAAAATGCAAATCATAACTACCCCCCATTTTCTTGTTTTTTAGAGCAGTAATTGAGGGATAAGGAACGAAATGCAGGCCATAATTGGAGAAAATAAAGATGGAATTAATTCAATTAGACGAA
>JAHECJ010000239.1:776-4911 GCA_024641805.1 Desulfococcus sp. | reverse complement strand
TTTCAGAAACATTTTCAGTGCTGGCAAGTATGCACGCATTCGCGGGTGCTTCTTCGCTGACAATCGCTGCCGCCGCCGCCGAACAACCGGCAAAACCACACCCGCCGCAATTGGCGCCGGCCAGAAGATTTTCAACTTTGGCTATCCGAGGGTCTTCATAGACATAGAATATCTTGGAGGCAAAGCTCAGTATTAGGCCGCAGACAGCACCAAGCACGAAAGTAAATAGTATTGATTCAACCACAACAATCCTCTTGATTTTATCTATTCATATCCATTGATATTGACCGGAAAAGTCAACACCGCCATCAAATCCTTTCCGGCGCTGCTGTTTTTCATTTCTTGAAATTTAGTTAAACCATGCCCTGAAATGCAAAAAAAGCGAGAGAGATCATACCGGCAGTGATCAGCGCAATGGAAGTATCCTGCAGCGGTTTAGGAACCCGAGCGAGAAGGATGCGTTCCCTGAGTCCGGCAAAAAGAACCAGTGCGAGGCCGAATCCAACGGCGTAAAATGTTGAAGCCACCAGTGCCTGAAGAAAAGTGAATTCCTTGTCGATATTCAATACGCAGACACCCATCACCGCACAGTTTGTAGTAATCAGCGGGAGAAATATACCTAAGCCCGCATACAGCGCAGGAATGCTTTTTTTCAAGAACATTTCAACAAATTGCACAAGGGAGGCGATAATAACGATAAATGCAATCGTCCGGAGATAGACAAGACCAAATTTAACTAAAATATAAGCATAGACCACCCAGGTAATCGTACCGGCCATTACCAGCACAAAAATTACCGCCATTCCCATGCCGACGGCGGTTTCCATTTTCTTTGAGGTTCCCAGAAAAGGGCAGTTCCCCAAAAACTGGGCAAGCAGGATATTATTAACAAAAACACATGCTATGATAAGTTCGAAATAGCCCATTATATTCTCCTATTAATCCCCTATCGCATTTATTAAACAGAGCATCAGACCGAGACAGATAAACGCACCCGGCGCCTGGACCATAAACGTAAACGGATGATAAGAAGGGAATGCGGACATTAAATTATAAGATAAATGACCCCATACGGTAACCGATCCATGCCCCAGCAACTCCCGGATAGCCCCGAGAGATCCCAGTGCAAGCGTATAGCCGATTCCGATTCCCAGTCCGTCCGCCATGGAAGAAGATACATTGTTTTTACAAGCAAATGCTTCCGCACGGCCCAGAAGTATGCAGTTTACCACTATCAGCGGGATGAACACACCTAGCTTCAGGTATAGTGGATACGTATATGCCTGCATCAGTAACTCTACAATCGTGACGAATGAGGCAATAATAATAATAAAACAGGCAATTCTGACTTTTGACGGAATAACGCTTCTTAACATGGAAATCAGGATATTGGAACCGAACAATACAAATGTCGTCGCAATCCCCATTCCAAGCCCGTTTTCCATGGAAGTGGTTACGCCAAGCGTCGGACAGAGACCCAGCACCAGCCTGAACGGCGGCAGCTCCTGCCACAATCCTTTTGTAAATTCCTGAACTAACGTCTTAGGCATATTGATCTCCTATTTGCCAACCTTCTTTATTTCTTGTTGTAACTCTGGTTTCATTTTCTGATAAGCCTGCATCGCCTTATCGACCGCAGCACATACGGCGCGGGAAGTAATTGTTGCACCGCTGATAGCCGTAATCTGACCGCCGTCTTTGGTCACGCTGACGGGATTTGCTACCGGCAGTCCCTTAAACTGGGATACAAAGCTGGGGTCATCCTTGGCTCTGGCGCCCATACCCGGCGTCTCACTATGAACCGTAACCGCTGTGCCCACCAGTTTATCGGTATCCATGTTCACGCCGACCATCACGCCGATATCTCCGCCAAAACCTTTGCCGAATTCCTCAAATGCAATTGTGTTGGCCTTGCCATCAAATTTTCCGACAAAAATACTTTTTTCAGCATCACCTTCTTTGATTTCAAAGCGATTTTCGATCGGATTAATAGAAGATCCTGCCAGAATAGTCTCAATTGCGGGACCCTTGACAAACCTCAACTGCTGGTCCTTAATCTGGCTGGCTGTCCCCTTGTTAACTGCTGCCAGCACACCGCCGGCGGCCGCACTCAAAACCGTTAAAACAACAACCATTTTTACCATTTCATTCATGTTAGACACCCTTTCCAATTGCTTTGGGTCTAATTTTATCTAAAAGTGGGTTCACCAGGTTTATGATCAGAATCGCATACAATACCCCATCGATATGCGCACCAATATTCCGGACCATCACGGTCAAAACTCCGCCGAAAAGTCCATATAGCAGCATGGGTATAAAATTGACCGGTGATGACGAATCTTCCGTAGCTAGAAAAAAAGCACCGATCAGGGTATAACCGGTTAATAAATGAAACCCGGGTCCAGCATAAAGTTCCGGATTCAACCAGTTAAAGCCCAGAGCGGCGGCAAAAATTCCGACCAGAAAGGAAATTGATATTTCCCACCGGATATGTCCCCGGATCATCAGGTAAACACCGCCAAGAATCAGACCGATGCCGCATGTGGATCCAATGCCGCCGATTTGTTTTCCCTGCAACAGGTTCATTAGCGAAAAGGATCCGGCCGCCGAGGCACCGAATGACTTTGACATCACCAGCGGGTATACGGCCTTAAAGTCAAAGGAATAGTTCAACAGCGCGGCATTGAAATCAAACAGGGCTCCCCAGGACAACATCAGGATCGTCATTGCCAAAACGGCCGGATTAAAGGGATTAGCACCGATTCCGCCGAAGATTTCCTTACCGATGACCACCGCAAAAAAAGTGCCGGTGACAACCGCCCACCAGGGCGTTGTTGCCGGCATCATCATCGCCAGCATCATGCCGATTAGTGCCGCATTTCCGTCACCCACGGATATGGGGCGCCGGGAAATAAAATTGATCAGCAATTCCCATAAAATGGCCGATGCAATCGACATTGTCACAACACCGACCGCCGGAAATCCGTACTGGTAGCAGCCCGGGATAACCGCCAGCAGGCTGGCCAAAAGGATATTTCGGCTTTTTGATGAAATACTGCTCCCGTTATGCCAGAACGGAGCATGCGAGACAGTGAGTTTTAAAGTGCTATGCATTAGTATCCTCCGCTGCTTTCATACTGTCTAAAGTATGTTTCGCCAGCCTGATATGCTGAAAAATTGGTATCCTTGATTCGCAGACATAACTGCAGAACCCGCATTCAATGCATGAATAAAGATCATATAAATCCGCAGCTTCCTCATATTGCCCGGCTTCGAGGAACCGGATCAACAGATTGATCTGTATGTTCGCCGGACAGACCCGAACACATTCACCGCAATTGATGCAGGCAGTGTCATTGCGTTCCGTAATCTGTCCTTTATCCTGAATGATGATGATATCTGTGTCCGGTTGGACGGGATACTCCGTTGAAAAAACGGAAATCCCTTTCATGGGACCGCCGTAAATGACCCGGTCGCCGTCATTCAATGTTTCATTGAATTCATTTAAAATATCCTGCAGCGGGGTTCCGATAGGAACGGAAACCAGCCGTTTCTTTCCGTCTTTGGATACAAACGTAACAGTCTTTTCCAAAGGAAGCTTGCCGGTGTTATATGCCGCACCGATCGCACAAACCGCTTCCGCGCTGAAAAAAGCGATCCCGGATTTCGATTTTGACTGCCCATCTTCATACGTCTCAAGGATATGCCGTGTGATCAGTTCCGGCTGTGCGGAGGGATATTCCGAATCCACTGTTTTGATGATCGCGCCGGAAGATTTGGCCACCTGTTCAAGATGCTGGGGAACAATCAGAATCGCACTGGAGATACCGACAATCTTGCAAAGAAGATCGATTCCTGTCTTAACGGCGATGATGTTGTTTTTAACAAAATACTGGTTGGTGGTGCTCAACAAATCATCATCCACCCCAAGCACGACAATCGCTTTTACCGGTTTCTCGGTATCAAAAAAAACCTTGAATTCCGGATTTCCGGGGAGACCCGCCAAAAAATCCCTTGCATTTTCAAGGGACGGCGCCTGGCAGACTTTTTTGAAGCTTTCATCAACGGTTTGAGCGGACTCACCATCCACATCAATGGTCACCGAAGTAATTTGTTTCCCAAGGATTCCGGTAAA
>JAHECJ010000239.1:0-766 GCA_024641805.1 Desulfococcus sp. | reverse complement strand
ATATCCGGCCGGACTTGCTGGAAAGTCGATAAACACCGGCATCATCCGTCATGGCAATTTTTTGTCCGCTTTTAACCTGATCACCGGCCTTGAACAAAGCCTCTCCGGCATTCAGCAACGGCTGATCAATATAAAGCCGAATCTGTTTCGATGCTTTAATCGCTATCGGTTCCGCCTGCGCTTCATCAATTTTTTCATATTGTAGTTTCGGTTTTATGAGTCCGAAGAATGATCTTTTAATCATGGATCAACCTATAACTGCTTGACTTATAATTAATTCAATTCCTCAAAAAATTGAGAATCTTCCGCCTTTTTGGCTAAAAGCACTATTTAAAAACCATGACATTTTTTGCAGTCTGAGTCAGCCCCGCCCGGCCCTACACCGAAATCTTCATGACATTTTATGCACTGTCCATGAAATGCTTCCGATTTTTTTCTGGGTGAATGACATCCTGCACAGTCATCCTTGCCGGGGGTCACACCTGAATCTTCGTGACAGCCGATGCACTGTTTATGGAATGCCTGCACGCGACCCGGCATAAAATCATCTTCAACACCGGGTTCATGACAGTCATTGCATAATTGCGGTTCGCCGCCATCTTCTTCATTGTAATTGTGATGGCAGTCACTGCAGGAAAGGCCCAAATCCGAACTGTGTACATCATGGTCAAATTTGCCGTTCGCGCCGAGAGCCGGGACATATTCCCCTTCGGTCTTATGGCAGCTGCTGCACGCGACCGGTTTCCCCGCCTCTCCTTCTTTATAG
>JAHECJ010000238.1 GCA_024641805.1 Desulfococcus sp. | reverse complement strand
CTGGGAGTGAGTATTGTATCCTATGAAACTGTTGATTAACAGGCTGTTGATAGTTGCTTGAAAGGAACACGATAGAGCACGTTCTTAATCTATGAAAACAGCGCAATGCGTGTAAGCATTTCAGATCGCCATCCGGACACCGACCTCAATTACCTGGTCCGGGGGAAGACTGAAAAACGAGGTGGCATCGGCGGCATTGCGGGACATAAAAATGAAAAGGCTCGCGCGCCAGCGTGCCATGGCGCTTTCTTCAGCGATGGACAGATTTTCACGGCCGATGTAAAAGCTCGTTGATTCAATATTCAGATCCAACCCCTGCCCGCGTGCCAGCGTCAGCACGGTTTCCAGCTTAAACTCTTCCATAAATCCATAGCGGGCCACAATGCGATGGAATCCTCCGCCCAGTTTTTCGGTCTGGACTTTTTCAAGATTGGGAACCCGGGGAACATCTTCAACCCGAAAATTCAGCAGCACCGTCCGGCTATGCAAGACCCGGTTGTGTTTAACATTTTTTGACAGGGCCACGGGCACGGCATAGGGGTTTCCCGCCAAAAAGACGGCATCCCCATCAATTTTATTTGGCGGATGGCTGGCCATATCCATGATAAATTGATGAATCGGCGGCATGATCTTTCGCATTTGCTCTGCCAGGATCCGGCGCCCCTTGGCCCAGGTGACCATCAGGGTAAAGAACGCCGCACCAATAACCAGCGGGAACCAGGCACCATGAAGAATTTTGCTGATGTTGGCCGCAAAAAACGGAAAATCCACCAGAAAAAAGAGGCCGGCCAGCGGTGCGGCCCACGCCAGCGGCCATTGCCACCGCCTGCGGGCCACAAGAAAAAACAGCATCGTGGTAATCAGCATGGTGGAGGTGACGGCCACCCCGTATGCTGCTGCCAGCTTGCTGGAGGATTGAAATCCCAATACCAGGGCGATGGTGCAGATCATGAGCATCCAGTTGACCGGGGCGATATAAATCTGGCCGATTTGCGTTGAGGAGGTGTGCCGGATTTTCAGGCGCGGCAGGTATCCCAGCTGGATCGCCTGCCGGGTCATGGAGAAAGCGCCGCTGATGACGGCCTGGGAAGCGATGATGGTGGCAAGTGTGGCCAATAAGACGGTCGGAATCATGGCCCAGGAGGGCACCATGGCGTAAAACGGATGATTCGCGGTTTCAGGCCGGCCCAGCAGCAGCGCCCCTTGCCCGAAATAATTCAATATCAGAGAGGGAAAGACGAGGGCGAACCATGTCAGGCGAATCGGCCGGGTGCCGAAATGTCCCATATCCGCATATAGCGCTTCGGTTCCGGTGACCACCAGAAAAACGGCGCCCAATACCACAAACCCATGCAGTTTGTTGAGGACCAGAAATCGGACGGCATGCCAGGGCAAAACCGCCGATATCACCTGCGGCTCATTAATAATCTGTGCCGCGCCGGTAACGGCCAGGAAGCACAGCCATGCCAGAATCACCGGTCCGAAAAGACTGCCCACCCGCGCTGTACCGTTGCGCTGGATCAAAAACAGGCTGATCAGAATGGCAATCGTCAGAAAAATCACATACGGAGTGAATACGGGGGTGATAATACCGATCCCTTCCACGGCGCTTAAAACGGAAATGGCCGGCGTGATCATGCCGTCCCCATAGAGCAGACACGCTGCAAAAAGACCCACGGCGGTGATGCCCAGCCCGCGCTGCTTTCCGGAAGCATCCTTTTGCCCGCGCGTCAGGGCTGTCAGGGCCATGACGCCGCCTTCCCCCCGGTTGTCCGCCCGGAAAACAAATACCATGTATTTCAAACCGACGATCATGACCAGCGCCCAGAACATCAGGGAGAGGATTCCCATAACGTTGGTCTGATTCACGGCAATACCGTATTCGCCGTGAAAACACTCCCGAATGGCATATATCGGGCTGGTGGCGATATCCCCGAACACCACGCCCAGCGCTACCAGAGACAGGTGCGCCAGCCGGCGGCCGTTAACAGCCTCTGCTTTCTTGTTTTCGAGAGCCTCTCCAGTGGGAATCGTCATAATATGCCTTTCGCGGTTTTAGGCGGCCAGTTGGTCAATAATTTTAGCCGGTGAAGGGAGCAGGGGCGATTTTAAGCCCCATGGCCGGGTAACGGCAATTCAATCAAAAATAGTGCCATATCACAGGCAATTACATTACAGTTCGTGCTGGTGATGTCAATTTTTTTAAAAAATCGGTTGTTAGCTGGTTCCTGATTCGTGGAATCAGATCTTGACCTATATATTCGTCATTATCATCAGAGATCCGAATCAAACCGTGTGGAAAAATTGATATTTTATTTTTCCCCGGTTTTATGCTAAGTTAGAACTCTTTTTGAAATCATTTCATCGCCGGTAGACAGGAGACGGGTTTTGAAGTGGTTGCCCCTTTAGCGGAACATTGATTGACAGACAACTGAAACACGGAGACTTCGAATGAAACGGTTATTTTTGATTCTGTTTATCATACTGATGTCCATGACATTTGGCTGCAATACAATGAAAGCCGTTGAAGACGACATGTCAAGCCTTCTGGAGCATATGGAGATTGACAGCCTGTCGTCAAAACCCGACGAAGAGAGCAAGGATGTGGCGTCATCGGCAGCTGCGTCTTCTCCGCAAACCCCCGAAAAGGAATCACTTAACACTGCGAATCAATCGAAAGCCGGAAAGCACAGTCTGACGATCCAGGTGTTCCCAAAGGAAAGCACGATCAAAGTGATGAATATCAAGTCAAGATATTATCCGGGGATACAGTTGCCGTCTGGAAAATACGACATTCTGGTGGAGCATGAGGGGTATAAAAGTTACCGGGAATGGGTCAATGTGGATTACGACCTGATCGCAAAGGTGGTTTTAAAGAAATCAGAGGAAGCCTATATGGCCAAATCCTTTGATCCGATTAAACAACCGGATTCAAAGAAGCCGGAAGAGCCGGCTTCAATGGGCACGGAAACCGACAGCAGCAGCGAACTGGATGAGACGGCTGAAACGGAACCGGAAGAATCGGCACAGACAAGCATAACGCAAGGTTCGGAGGTTGTTCAATTCCCCTCCACGTTATCCGGTCATTACGGCTCCGTGTCATCGCTCTGTTTCAGCCCGGACGGGAGTCTGCTGGCATCCGGCAGCTATGATTCGATGGTGATTCTCTGGAAAATCGATGACGGGAGCGTGGTCCATCACTTGAATCATGAAGACCGGGTGGCTGCGGTGGATTTTTCACCGGATGGAAGAATCGTTGTTTCCGCGGGCAATGACCAGGCGATTAAGTTATGGGATGTAGCGACCGGTGAACTCCTGAAAACCCTTACCGGACACACTTCAAGAATTCACAGTGTGGCGTTTGACCGGACCGGAGAGACTCTTGTTTCCGGCGGGAATAATGAACTTATCCTCTGGGATGTGGCCACCGGGAAAATCAAAAATCTGATTGTGGGTGACGACAAGCTCTACCCTGTTTTCGGATCCATCAAGGCAATCGCGTTCAACCCGACGGGCAGGGATGCGGACGGTTATGAATTCGCTTTTTCATGCCTTCAGGGCATTGCCCTGTTTAACCCGGAGACCAAACAGCTCCTCAAACTGGATGACATTTCAACCCCCAATTCCGTGGCATATCGTCCGGACGGAAAGTACATTGCATGGGGCGCACGCCATCATCATCGCAAGGACGAGTATTTTCCGAGAATTGTGCGTCTGGATACCAGGGAAAGAGATCTCCAGTTGTCTAAAGATGACGAACTGGCGAAGGCGGACCGGGTGTTCTATATCCGGTACACGCCGGACGGGAATCGCCTGGTGATGCTTTCTTACAACGAGGCGGTATTATATGATATCAAAACCGCGCACATTCTTAAAAAATTTCACGGGACCTCCGAGACATCGGTCACTGACGCGGCCTTGAGCCCGGACGGGCATATTCTGGCCGCCAGCGCGAAGGATATGATCAGGGTCTGGAAAATCGATTGACAGGCAGTTGAAAAACTATTGCGCTTGGCAATACGGCGTTAAAATTGACACTCAAAGTGCTCATTTATAAATATAAACTCCGCTTTTTCGCGGCAATTTTGCCTTGTCTTGTCTGCGCTCATGACGCTTTTCAGCAGCCTGCTTTTTTCTGCTGGGTCTTTTCATTGGTCCGCGCCTTGTCCCCAAGCCTGAATCGAGGCATTGAAACCACTTTATTGAAAAGGGTATGACCGTCTGATTTAATTTTCGATCCGCGCATCGCGCAGATTTTTAATGTCATAAAGCATCAGTTTAAAAGCCAGTGCCGGGCTGATCCGCTGCAGAAGGTAAAGGATTTTTGCAAACGCCGTGACCACGATGACAGCCTGGTTTTTTTCAACCCCTTTCAAAATCACCCGGGCGCATTCGGTGGGGGTGATGCCCGGAATCTTTGCCACATAATCCAGCACTTTTTGCCGGTCGATGTTGATCATTTTTGAACTATTGAAAATAGCGGTTTTAATATGGCCGGGGCAGACCGCGCTGACCTTGACGCCCAGATCATGCCCCTCCAGGCGCAGGGAATTGGAAAGACCCACCACGGCATGTTTGCTGGCCACATAGGAGGCGGTGCCGGGGAACGCCACCAGCCCTTCTATGGAGGCGGTATTGATAATATGGCCGGATCCCTGCTGCACCATGACCGGATAGGCGGCGGCAACGCCGTTGATCACGCCGAACAGGTTGATATTGATCACCTTTCGCCAGTCGTCAATGGTCACGTCCCTAACTTCCCCGCCCACGGCAATGCCGGCGTTGTTGAAGATATAATCGATCCGGCCATGTGCGCTGACCGCGTCGTCCACGACTTTTTTGACTGCGTCAAAATCAGATACATCCAGACGGACGTGTTCGGCGCTGCCTCCGTTTCCCGTGATTTTTTCAGCCG
>JAHECJ010000237.1 GCA_024641805.1 Desulfococcus sp. | reverse complement strand
GGTCCTCGTTCGTGTTCCGCCAGCTTCTTCAACGTCTGCTCAATGGAGATCAGGCCGTGGGACTCTATTAACCGGGCGGTCCTTGTATTCAGCTCCCCGGCTGTCTGGGGCCCCCGTAAAAAAAGTTCGCATAAAACAGAAAGTTGACGTTCCGTGCACCCGGTTTTCTCCACCAGGTTATGTTCGTATTTTGACGTACGGCTGCCATGGGTCATAATCTGCCAAACCAGATGTTGATTTCTCAAAGACTGAAGTGCCTGCTCCACTTCCGTCTGATCCAGGTTCATTACCGGATCACGGTTATTTTTCTGATTACAGGCATTGGTCAGCGCATTTAACGTCAGCGGATAATAGTCCGGTGTCGACATCTGTTTTTCAATGAGAACGCCTAAAATGCGAAGTTCAACAGCGTTTAATTCAATATCCATTTAATATCTCCGTCGTTATGTTTGTATATGGCTGTGTGGTTTGAATGGCATCAAACTCGATATCAGGCTTAACACCCTGTTAAAGGATTGCCTTATTCTTTATTTTTAATTCTTCATTCCTGATTTTCAGTTTTTCCTTTTTCCCACTCGGAAAACTTTTCAATGTCAGTGTTCATTGATTTCATTGTCCACAGGATCAGCGCCACATCATCGGTCAGTCCGAATCCCAGCAGGAAGTCAGGAATAAAATCAAGGGGCATGACAAAATAGACCACCGATCCTGTTATCGCAACAAGGGTTTTCCATGGAATTTTGCGGTATTCGCCCAGGGCATAGGCACGAAGCATACGAAAACATGTTTTAAGCGAATCCCATGCGTCACCCAGAACACTGCTTCCCTTTTCCGAGGCTTTTTTATCCGCTTTACGAATCAGGTCATTTAACAATTCAGGATTCTTTGCGATTCCCTCAGCTTTCAACTTCGCATGTTTAAAAAAACGGCTCTCATAAATACGGTTTTCAAAAGCCCTGTTCATACCGCACCTTTTAATATCTGAATTTTGAAGATGATCAGGTTTACCATGTAATGTTCAGGATATCAAAATTAAAACTCACTGACCTTCAGTCGCGCAGCGAACGTTTAATTCCTTGCAGATAAAATATTTTCCCGGTAAAAAAAATTACCTAAAAAAGGATAGCATCAGATGAATTATCATCGCAAAACCGCCTTTGGATATTCAACGCAATGCAACATCAAATGCGACCATTGTGTTGCTGCGGAAGACGGCATTGAGCACAGGAAAATAGAATTAAACCGAGCCCGGGAAATTATTGACGAAATGGCCGCCGCCCATGTCCGGGCCGTCAGTTTTACGGTCGGGGAACCGCTCATATTCCTCAATGATATTCTGAACCTTGTCCGCCTGTGCCATCGGCAGGGTATCTATTCAAGAGTCGTTTCCAACGGTTTCTGGGCAAAAACAAGCCCGCATTCGGACGAAATTGTATCCGAACTCAAAATAAGCGGTCTTTCCCAATTGCGACTCAGCTTCAGCCGGTGGCACCAGAGGCACATCAAACGTGAAAACATTCTTAATGCCGCCGTGAGCTGCCATAAATTCGGCCTGGAATATTTTATCTCTTTTGTAACTGATTTTTCAGACACAGATGACGCGCTCGAAAGGTTTCTCAATGATAACAGGTTAAAATTTTTTCCGGAACCGCTCTTGTATTTCGGCCGGGCAGAAGGATTAAATCGTTCACAAGTGTTTACCGATTACCCCCCTCACCTGTGCGATATGAATCCGCTGCTTTCTCCGGAACTGGATATGTATGCCTGTTGTGATGCGGGAAATCGATTTTCGGAAACAAACTTCTTTTTTTTGGGCAACCTGAAGGAATTTACGGTCAACGAATTATTTGAAAAATATGAACGGCATCCGTTATTCAACTTAATTAAAACCATGGGCCTGTCCAATATTGCTTCATTTATCGGAATCAATGCCAGTGAAATTGTCAGATACCGAAAATGCGAGCTTTGCGCAAAACTCTTCAATTCACCCGAAAATCTAAAACGCCTTGAATCTGCCGTTCAATCGGATCTGAAATCCTGGAAAAGATAAAGAAATTTCCGGTTGGCAAAAACAGAATGTCTTTATTGCAAATACAATCAAATAATGAATAAATACAAAATTCCATTTTAACATATCAGAAAGGGACGTTATGCGTATTCGATCCATCCTGAAGAAACTGCTGGTTTCACCGGAACTGGAAGAACAGGTCAACAACATCAGAAAACCCGTCGGGGTATATGGCTACGATCCCTGGGGCTATAATATCGATACCTGCATGATCTGTCTTTCTTTGTTTAAAAACATCTATGAAAAATATTTCCGGGTGGAAACCCATGGCCTCGAAAATGTTCCCGCACAGGGAAGGGTTCTGGTAATCGCCAATCACAGCGGCCAGCTGCCGATCGACGGCGTCTTGATCGGCTATGCCATCGCCACCCGAAAAGACGGCCCTCGCGCGGGAAGAGCCATGGCTGAACGTTTCTTCCCTACTGTGCCGTTTATCGGCAACCTGATCAACCAGGTGGGCGGCGTCATCGGCGACCCGGTAAACTGCATTAAAATGCTTGAAAACGAGGAACTCGTTATTGTCTTTCCGGAGGGGGTCAGAGGTTCGGGCAAACTCTTCAAAAAACGTTACCAGCTGCAGAGGTTCGGCAACGGGTTTATGCATATCGCCATGACATGCCGCACACCGATCATACCGGTGGGCGTTGTCGGGTGCGAAGAAACCATGCCGTCACTGGCGGACATCAAGCCCCTTGCAAAACTTCTCGGAATTCCCTATGTTCCCGTGACCACCCCCATCCCCTTGCCAGCCAAAGTGTCCCTTCATTTCGGAAAGCCCATGATGTTTGAAGGGGATATTGACAACGAAGAAAGCGTTACCGAAAAGGTCAGACAGGTTAAAACGGAAATCCGCCGGTTGATTGACATCGGACTTTCAAACCGGAAAGGAGTTTTTTATGGTTAAAAAAACTAAGCCGAAGGTGTTGATCACCGGTGCCAGGGGATCCCTTGCCCAGCAGGTGATCACCCGGATGAAAAGCCATTATTCGCTGGTAATTGTTGATTTCAGACGGCGGGTCATCATGGATGACGACATCCCGAGTTATTTCGTGCACATTACCAAACGGGGCTTTGAAGACATTTTCCGGGACCATCAGATCGACGGCGTGATTCACCTGGGCCGCATGGAAACCGACGAATCCGACCGCTTCAGCCGATACAATGCCAATGTGCTCGGCACCCAGAAACTCCTGGACCTCAGCATTAAATACCACGTCGGACAGGTGCTGATCATGTCGACCTATTTTGTCTACGGGGCCACAGCTTACAACCCTGCGCCCTTAGATGAAAATTCGCCGCTAAAAGCGTCGGAACTGACCAAGAACCTGGTGGACTCCGTGGAACTGGAAAATCTGTCCCAGCTCTATCTGTGGAAACATCCGGAACTCAATATCACCATTCTTCGTCCCTGCAATATTCTCGGCCCCGGTGTTCGAAACAGCATGAGCCTTCTTTTATCCCAAAAAACAGCACCGGTCCTCATCGGATTTTCCCCGATGATGCAGTTTATCCATATCGGGGATATGGCGGAAGCCATTATTACGGCATTTCAAAAAAACAACCCCGGGATCTACAATGTCGCCCCCAATGACTGGGTGCCGTACCAGGATGCCGTGGTCAGCTGCGGGTGCCGGCGCCTGCCCCTGCCGTCCATCCCGCCTGCGCTTCCCAGAGCAATCAGCCTGATGTTTGACCAGAAAAAATTTCCCAGCTACCTGATCAATTATTTTAAGTACCCGGCGGTTATTGACGGCAGTCTGTTTGCAAAAACATTTAATTTCAAACCCACCCGGGGCCTGGATTACATTTTCAGCCATTATAAAAGAAAAAAATCGCATATGAAGGAATAAAAGACGAATCCATGCATTGCCGGCAAAGCCTGTCCGTCCAACGAAAAATTTAATTAACAGGAACCTTAAGATGTTTAAATTTATTCATGCAGCGGACATCCATCTGGACAGCCCGCTTCACAAATTAGACGCTTATGAAGGGGCGCCGGTGGATCATATCCGCCAGGCAACCAGGGCGGCATTCGAAAATCTCGTCAACCTCGCAATCAATCAGCAGGTTTCTTTTGTCCTGCTGTCAGGCGATCTTTATGACGGCGACTGGAAGGATTACAACACCGGCCTTTATTTTGTGTCGCAGATGCGCAAACTGCGGGATGCCCGGATTCCTGTTTTCATCATTGCCGGCAATCATGATGCTGCCAGCAAAATCACAAAAAATTTGAAACTTCCGGAAGGCGTGACGATTTTTTCATCGACCCAGCCTGAAACTATTCGAATGAGCCATCCGGATGTCGCGATTCACGGTCAGAGCTTCGCGGCTCCTTTCACTACCAAGGACCTTTCCGCAGACTATCCGCCGGCGCAACCGGGCTTTTTCAATATCGGCATGCTGCATACCTGCGCCGCCGGCAGGGAGGGGCACGCGCCTTATGCGCCCTGTTCCCTGGATGGATTAATATCCAAAGGATATGACTATTGGGCCCTGGGCCATGTCCATCGCAGTGAAATACTTAAAAAGGATCCGCTCATCGTGTTTCCCGGCAATATCCAGGGGCGCCATATCCGGGAGACCGGGGTAAAAGGCTGTGTTTCGGTGACGGTACCGGACAATGGAAAACCGGAAATGGAATTTATGCCGCTTGACGTGATCCGCTGGTTTGAATTGCCGGTGGATGCCTCGGGTGCGGTGAGCTGTTATGCGGTTATCGAACACTTCAATGCCGATCTTTCAACTTTGATCAATGAAAATGCGGGAATGCCGCTGGTGGTTCGGGTGAACATCTCCGGCGATACCATAGCCCACAACGACCTGGTGTCCGGCATGGACCGCTGGAAAAATGAAATTCGTGCCATTGCTGCGGACATCAGCAA
>JAHECJ010000236.1 GCA_024641805.1 Desulfococcus sp. | reverse complement strand
CAGCAGGATAATGCCGCTGATAAAATTATTAAATATGGTTTGCAGCCCGAAGCCGAGTCCGATGCCCAGGGCGCCGAGGACGACCGTTAATGAGGTTGCGTTAAACCCTAAGGCATTTAATGAAATCAGGATACCCACCGACCAGATAATATACGCGGAGATGGTTGTGATCGAATCCTGCAGCCCTTCTTCCATTCCGCTCTGTGTTAATATGTTTTCCCTGAAAACATGCTGCCAGATCCGGGAAACAGCCTGGGTGAGCAGTAAAATCAGAATGGCGACAACAAACCCCAGCAGGCTGAACCTCATGGTTCCCACCTGATAGGTGTTCTGAAGAAATTTAAATAGCCCCAGAAGAACCGCCTGCTTGCCGCCCCAGGCCAGCACCAGAAAGATAATAACCCCGCCGAACCAGACCAGCGTTGCAACCTGTACCATTGCCCAGCGGATGGAATTTCGGGGCGTGCCGCTCGTCTCGCCGGCAGTTTCCTGATATTTCACTGCTTTCGGACTCCACTCCCGCAGAACAAAAAAGACCAGCAAACTCCACAGCACCACCACCGCTGTCCGGCCCCAGGATGTAAGCCAGTAGAGCGCCAGCGGCCCATACCCGGAAAGTTCGAGAATCAAGACGATAAAAACGATTGAAAAAGACAAAAATCTCAAAGCCATTACAAATGCCGACAACCGCGGGGATCGTTCGTGAAAATCAGACGGCAGGGTCTTTTGCAGGATGCTCCAGAAAAAGATAATCCAGGCATACAGACAGATTTCAAAACCTAATCGCCAAACAACCAAGGCGGTACTGTTGCTGCTGGCCAGCCAGGCGAAGATGATATAACTTACGCCGAACCACCGGGCAAAGGAAATCAGCAGTCGAAAAGAAAAGGCCGGTTTCCGGGGTATGTGCGTTGCTTCTTCACCGCAGTAGATCGTTAAAGCATCAATGCAGCCTTCTGAAAAAAGCCAGACCAAAAGGATATTTAAACCGGCCCAAACAATGGGCGGCTTGGATTGAAGCGGTCCGACCTGGGCGTAAACATAAAGAAACAGCGTGGACCCCAAAAGAAAAAAAGATTTCTGAACAATTGAAATGGTCAGCCGGTTCCAAAAACGTTCCTGTATCGCCGGATGGTCTTTCAAGAGAATCAGGTATTTCCGCATCCGATAAATCAATATCTGTATGATGAAAAACAGCAGCACAAATGAAGCAAAATAGAAATCGCCGGAGGTCCAGACCGATTCAAGCTGGTCGGTCCAGAAAGAACGGGTGATGACAGACCGCAACTGCTGCTGGAGCTGTTTAAAATCTTCAAAAATCTGTTTTAATCCAATGCTGACCAGGGATTTTCGCCGCTCCAGCAACTCCTGCTTTTTTCGTATTGTGATATTTTCATCAAATTTACCAGACAGCTCTTTGAACTTTTGTTTCTTTTCGGCAAGCACCTGGATTGTTTCTGAATACATGTTATTCAGCGTGGCCAGCAATTCCTGCTTTTCAGCCAGAGACTTCAACAAAACCTTCAGCTGAGCCGTAATGTTTGAAAGTTCGGTTCCGGCAGCAGCATCTGAGCGGATTTCCTCTATTTGTTTTTGGGTTAATGCCACCTGATCTCTGTTTTGAGCCAGGAGCGGGGCCACATTATTTTGTTTGATCGTTAATTCGGTGGTCCGTTCGGAAAGATCCCGGATGGCGGTCTGAATTTCCAGCCATGACTTTTCAAGGTCTTTGACCGTTGTTTCCGGCTGGTTCAGCTGGTTGTTTAAGATCGGCAGCTGGATTTTATAAGCATTGATATTCTCCAGCGTATTTTTTTTTGACTGCTCGGCCTGATTGACCTGATTTTTCAGGTTTTCATTATTTTTAACTTCGGTTTTTAACGCTTCGCCTACAGACGCCCTGAGCGCGTCATAATTCTTCAAAGGGGCTTCATTCTGGGCCAAGCCGACCAACGGCAAAAGCGCCATAATAGCCAACCCAGTGCAGATAGCCCTCAAAAAATATCGGATTCCTCTGTTATTCATGGAAGCGTGTGCCCTTTATCTTTTATTGACATAACAGGCTGTTAAAAAAGAAAATCCATTCATGCCGTGCTTTTAGATCATTCATCCTCATGTCACAACCACTTTTTTCTTTTAAACAGCCAAATCATCAGGGAAAAACAGGAGACGGCGATCGTCCAGAAAACCGGATAGGCATAAGGCCAATCCAGTTCCGGCATAAATTTAAAATTCATGCCGTACACTCCGGCCAAAAAGGTTAGCGGAATAAACAGCGTGGCCATTACCGTCAGCACCTTCATTATTTCGTTCATTTTATTGCTTACGCTGGACATATAGGTATCCAGCGTGCTGGCCAGCAGGTCCCGGTATGTTTCCACCGTATCAATGACCTGAATGACATGGTCATATACATCCTGAAGATATATCATGATATCCTCATGAAATAAATCGGATGTTCCCCGCATCAGACTGCCGATCATTTCGCGCATCGGCCATATCGTTTTTCGTAAGAAAACAACCTGGTGCCGGGCGTCGTGAATGGCGTTGAGCGTTTTGGTAGAGGGATTTTCCAGCGCTTCTTCCTGGATATCTTCTATTTCTTCTCCCATTTTTTCGAGAACCACATAATAATGGTCCACGATCATATCAATGAGTGCGTATCCCAGATAATCCGCACCGGACTTTCGGATACGGCCTTTGGCCTTTTTCAGGCGATCTCGGACCGGTCCAAACACATCGCCTTCCCTTTCCTGAAATGAAATCAGGTAATCCGTGCCCAGGACCAGGCAAACATGCTCAAACAAAAGAGAGGTTTCTTCGGGTTTCTGGAAAACCATTTTTAAAACCATGAACAGGTGGTTTTCGTAATCATCGATTTTTGACCGGTGATGGGTGTTGACAAGATCTTCCATGAGCAGCGGATGAAGATCAAACAGTTTTCCGATATTTTCGATAACTGCCATATCATGAATTCCGGAAATATTGATCCATGTCACCGAATCCTTTGCCATGCAGTTCTTGATATCTTCTGTCGTGGCGTCGAAAAATTCATCCAGCCGGTCCGCGTTATAGTCTATGATTGAAATTCTAACCGGTTCGTCTGTCCGATCACCGACATATACCAGAGACCCCGGAGACATGCCGATTTTTTTCTTTGACTTGAAGATTACCATTTGCCCTCCCGTGTTGAAGAAAGATTCCCAAGTTCTTCGGCTGACCGTATGAGTTTTCTATGTAAAAAAATGGTTGTGATTTGTATTATGTTAAAATTCGATGCGATATGGCAATAAAAAAAACGATCCGCATGAAAAAGGATTGAACATCTATGGTTCATTATCGGCTGTCTCCTCTCATTCCTTGATATTCAAGGATTTATCGCCCATCTGCCCTTTCGAAAACAAGGGTTGGCCACATGAAGAAGGCTCTCCTGAAAACCGTTTTAACACGCCCCGGTATATCGTTTCATTTTCAATCAAAAAATTTTTTTTGCGTCTCTTGACAGGAAATTATGACTGATTATTTTATATGCATAAAAGCTATCAACGCTTTGATATTGCTAACTATAATAACATTTTGCTTGCGGGTTTCCTTTATTTTTACCGCTATAGCAGGAAGTCGTTTTATGATGCGTGTCAAATTCTATTTTTCCGATTCTAAATACCTATTCCCATGCCGGCATATCCCATGAAAACTTTCTGCTAAGGCTGAAACTCTTTGGCTGAGAAGTGCAACTCATTGGTATTTGTGAAAGGAGGCAGGAATAATGTTTAATCTACTCCCCAAAAAAAGAGTCTTGGATAAAAAACATTGAAATTAACACAAACTGAGTCATTTTAACCTGTTTGGGAAAGGAGGAAATCATTATGTTAATCAGAAGAATAATCAACAATCCGGTATTATACAGAAATCCGTTTGCCGAACTTGACCGGATAAGAAAAGAGATGGATCTGCTGACAGGAAATATTTTCGGCCAACACCCCCGGGGCGCTTTGACTTCCGGTGTATTTCCCTCCTTGAATCTGACGGAAGATACCGATCACTACTATGTCCGTGCAGAACTTCCGGGCCTGAAAGCTGAACAAATCGATATTCAGGCTACCGGAAGAAGTATTTCCATCTCCGGAGAAAGAAAATTTGAAGTGGAAAAAGAAGGGGCTAAATACCATCGAAGGGAACGGGAGGGCGGACGGTTTTCCAGAATTCTGGACCTTCCCGGAGATATTGATTCGGAAAAGGTGGAAGCCGGTCTGGCAAACGGAATCCTGACCATTAAAATTTCAAAAGCGGAAGTTGCAAAACCCAGACAAATTCCCATCAAATAAAAAAACGGTTTTGAAAGGAGGAAGACCCATGGCCGAGTCAAAAGAACTAAAAGTAAAAGAAAAAAAGGAAGTTTCTTCCGCCGCTGAACACACAAAACCGGGACTGGTTTTTACACCGGCGGTTGATATATTTGAAACGGAAAAAGAAATCACACTGCTGGCCGATATGCCCGGCGTAGCCTCCAAAAATCTGAACATTGACCTTCGGGATGACACGCTGACCCTGGCCGGCGAAATTGATCCCTTTGAAGGACCGGATGAACAGGATATTCTCATTGAATACGAAGTCGGCAAATATTTCAGGCAATTTACGCTGTCCGCGGTGATTGATCAGGAAAAAATTGAAGCCAACCTTCATGACGGCGTTCTGCACCTGAACCTCCCAAAGGTGAAAAAAGCCACTCCCCGAAAAATCACGGTAAAAGCCGGTTAAGCCTTTTTTATCAGCCGGAGGCTGCAAAATGCCTCCGGCTGTTTTCATTTGTTGTTTTCAATTGACGGCATCACATGGTCCAACCTGAATTTTAACCTGTTGCCCCCACAACACGGTTGCTTTCCCCATCAAAAAGCCTTAACAGGTTGTTGAAAAACGTTATGAGCGCAATCAAGACAAGGCCCCAAATTTG
>JAHECJ010000235.1 GCA_024641805.1 Desulfococcus sp. | reverse complement strand
GCATGGCTTGTTCGAAAATAAGTCTTACAAACACCGACATTCAATCATAAATTGACTCAGAAGTCAATAAGAATATCAACCCAAGACTGATCTTCGATAAGACAACAACTACCTATTTTTTATTAAAAAATAGCTTATGGCCATATTTATTATTTTGGTTCAAAGAAAATTTTGTCTTGACCAGAAGCAAACATACTGTATAGTTACTACACAGTAACAATTAGACGATTTACGGCTTACCGGCCAGGACATCATCAACATACCCGGGAGATATTTTCATGGAAGATCAAAAATGGATCCGCATTGCAGAACTGGAAAGGCAATCCGGCGTTTCCCGCCGCACCATTCACTTCTATCTCCAGAACGAACTGCTGCATGCGCCCCATAAAACCGGTAAAACGATGTCTTACTATGACGAAGAACACCTCCGCGAGCTTCGGTTGATAAAAGACGCACGCAAAAAAGGACTTCCGATCGCCGCTATCCGAAAGCAAATTATCGCTCTTAAAAAAAATGTGCGTGGAGAAAACGATGCATCCAAACCGTCAACGGATGAACCTGTTAAACACCGGCTGCCCAAAAAAGACCGGGCCAGAAAAACCCGGGAGCGCATCCTCGACATCGGCTCCCACCTGTTTCGTAACAAGGGTTACAAACAGACAAAGATCAGCGACATTACGACTGCTTTAAATGTCGGCAAGGGCACATTTTATTTCTATTTTTCAGATAAAAAAGCGCTGTTTTTAGAATGCGTCCCCCGGATATTTAACGAACTTTTTGCCACCGGATGGGAGCGCATCAAAAAGATCGATGACGCAAAAAAAAGACTTGAAATCCGTGCCCAGATGGTGCTGCCCGTGATAAAAGAATTTTGCGCCATCCTGCAATTAAGCAAAGAGGCCATGGAAACCAGCGATCCGAAAATACAGGCCTTAGGCAAGATGACGTATCATTCAATCCGCCGCCCCATTGAATCGGATATTGAAAATGGCATACGGCAGGGCATTTTCCGAAAAACCGATCCGAAAATAGCAGCAGCCGTCTTTATCGGTATCATGGAAAGCTTAAAAACCCTGCATGTGTTTGATCATCAGGCCATTTCACCGGCAGTATGGGAAACTGTCTCACAACTCATCCTCAGCGGGCTCATCATCAACAGTAACTGACCTGCGCTTATTTAAACTATACACTACTCAATATATTTCTTTTATAATTATAACTTACCGTAATAATAATTTGATATATCAATATTAGTAAATTTTTTTCAGCTATACATATTTTATTGACTAATCGGTCAGTTTGAAATAACATTGGCCCCAGGTATTCATTCACATATTTATTGACGGGAATAATGACATGGGCAGAACAATCGCCATTACCGGTATAAACAGCTATTTCGCCGCCACACTGCTTCCGAAGCTGGAGGCGGACCCGGGGATTGATACCGTTATCGGAATCGATAACGCACCGTGGAAGGGGGGGTACGCCAAGGTCAAATTTTTCCGGGAAGATATACGGAGTCCGAAACTGACGGACATTCTGAGGGGCGCGGACACGGTTTTTCACATGGCGTTTATCGTAGGGGAAATCCGGGATAAAAAAGCCACATCAGACATAAACATCAACGGCACAAAAAACGTGTTTGACGCCTGCGTAGCCGCTGGCGTTAGAAAAGTTGTCTATACCAGCAGCGCCACGGTCTATGGGGCGAATATTCATAATCCACTGGGCATTACCGAAGACCGGACACCCTTTAAACACAAAGACAGCTATTATAACGCCAGCAAGGTTGAAGTTGAAAAGCTGGTGGCCGATTATATGATAAAATATCCGGATATTACCTTTACAACAATCCGCGCGGCGCTCCTGTTCGGCCCCGGCATTGACAACATGTTTTCAAAGTTATTTTCCATGAAACTCTCTGCGCTGCCGCCGGGGGTTTCCTATAATCAGTATATTCATGAAGAAGACTTGGGGGAAGCCCTTTATTTGGCCTTTACCAAAAATCTTTCCGGCATTTACAACGTGGGTGCCGATGATGCCATTTCAACGATTTCCGCGTTCAAACGAGCCGGTGTCATTATTGTTCCGATACCGGCGTTCCTTTTAAAATGGCTCGCCACGATCGGGTTTTTTTTAAGGATCTTTCCGGCCGGCGGCGGCTGGGTGACGCTGGGACGTTATACCATTTTCATGAACTGCGACAAATTCAAGACTGCCACCGGATGGCGGCCCGAATGGGGTTCGGATGCCACATTCTCCGATTTTCTCAAATCCAGGGAACCCGACGCACCGGACAATATGACACAATCAATCCTTTCCTGGGTATTTTCCAGCGGACCCCGCACCCGGCCGACCATGGCCGTGCTGCATTTGCTCAAACTGGGCAAAATTCCGGGCCTCCGGCGCCTGATCCCCTGGATGGACCCCAAAAAAAACAGCATGACCTATCTGCCCATTAACGAATCCTTAGGGGAAGTAACGCAACAGATACTGCCCTTGAAAGTGGTGCATGATTTTATCGACAAGTCCGATATCCACGTAATCATGGACAAGTGCGGCTGCCGTCTGGCACGGAAATGTGAACATTTTACAAATGAAATCGGTTGCCTGTTCATGGGCGAAACAGCACTTCACCTGCCCCATGGTGTGAGCCGCCGTGTATCACGCGAAGCCGCACACGCCCATGTGGAGCGGGCTACTGAAGTCGGTCTGGTTCCCATTACCGGAAAAATCCGGATTGATAATTTCATTTTTTTAACACCCGATAAAAACAAGCTCCTGTCAGTCTGCTTCTGCTGCCACTGCTGCTGTATGATGACCGCCTTCAAGCATATTCCCGGCCATTACCTGAATAATGTCATGACGCCCCTGGAAGGCCTTGTCATCGAGGTCACCGACGAATGCCGGGGATGCGGCACATGCATGGAAACCTGCGGATTTGACGCCATAACAATACAGGACGGCCGGGCCGTTCATTCGTCACAATGCCGGGGATGTGGCCGGTGCGAGCGATTCTGTCCGAACCATGCGGTCCGGATTTCAATAAACAATCCGGATGCTATTGATGAAGTCGAAAGCCGGATCATGGAATATATTAATATTTAAAAAGGTCACAGTTGACTGTAAAAAAGCGATTAAGGAGTTTTTTATGCGCGACGTTGCTATTATCGGTGCCGGGATGCTGCGATTCGGTCGATATCCGGAAAAAAGAATCAAGGATCTGGTCAGAGAAGCGGTCAACAGCGCCCTGGAAGATGCCGACATGGATAAAAAAACCATTGAAGCCGCCTATGTGGGATCGGCGGTTCCCGGTCTCATGACCGGACAGGAACAGATCAAGGCCCAGGTGACGCTTTCCGCCATGGGGATCGAATCGATTCCCATGTATAATGTGGAAAACGCCTGCGCCAGTTCATCATCCGCACTGAACCTGGCCTGGACAGCGGTCGGGGCCGGCATCCATGACTGCGCGCTGGTGGTGGGGTTTGAAAAGCTCTATGATGCGGACAAACTCAAATCCTTTATGGCGCTGGGCACGGCCGTGGATATTGAAATGGCCATGAAAATGCTGGAAGATTTTCAGAAAAAACAGGGGGAGGATGAATCAATCCTTTCGGCTGACAGCGGCAAAAGCAAAAGCATCTTCATGGATATGTATGCCTACTATACCCGAAAATACATGGACCGGTATGGCCTCACCCAGGAGCACTTTGCCAGACTTTCGGTAAAAGGGCATAAAAACGGTTCGCTCAACCCGAACGCAATGTATCAAAAAGAAGTTTCTATAGAAGAAGTCATCAATTCCGGTGATGTGGCGTTCCCATTAACCCGGATGATGTGCTCGCCGGTCTGCGACGGATCAGCTGCGGTGATCATCTGCGCAAAGGAGATGGTCGAAAAAATGTCTAATCCCCCGATCTGGATCGCCGCATCCGTTGTGGGCAGCGGACGGATCAGTGACGATATCGGCGACACCCTCACCCGGCGGCTTGCTCCCCGGGCATTTGAAAAAGCCGGTATCGGTCCTGAAGATGTCGATGTCGTGGAAGTCCATGACGCCACCACACCGTCGGAAATCATATCACTCATCGAACTCGGCCTTGTTCCCGGAGAAGATGCGCCGGAATGGATTGATAACAACGAACTGGATATCGGCGGGCGCTTGGCGTCAAACCCATCCGGTGGTCTTACAACCAAGGGACATCCCATCGGCGCTACGGGTCTTGGACAAATCCACGAAATCGTCCATCAGCTCAGAGGAACCGCGGGAAAACGCCAGATCAACAATCCCAAGGTCGGCATGACGCATAACGGCGGAGGCATTTTAGGTGTCGATGCCGCCGCCATGGCGCTTCATATTTTGAAACGATAGGGAGACAGACAAATGGAAAACTCAAATCGGCAATACTGGAATATGGAAGTTGAGCCACGGCTTTACTCACCTGAAATGAAAAATATTCAGCTGAAAAAGCTAAAAAAGGCGCTGGCATGGCAATATAAAAATACACCCTTTAACCGCAAACGGCTTGAAAAAGCCGGGGTCATGCCGGATGATATTCAATCATTCGATGATTTTGCCGCCGCCATCCCGGTGGCCGGACAGACGGAAATCAGAGAAATTATCACCGAGGTGGGGTTTGACATGGATAAGCTGATGATCGAACTGTTTGGCGAAGAACGGTTCAAGGATCTGTATCTGTTAACCACCACATCCGGCACCACCGGCATCCCCACGCCCTATCCCAATTTTAACGCTTCCATTGCCGATGCCCAGGAAATTATGAGCCGGGCGGCCTGGCGAATGGGGGTTCGGCCGGGTGACCGGATCGGTCTCTGCTTCGGCCTTTGCATGCACGCGGCCGGAACGCCGCAGTTGCTGTGGTATAAGAATTTTCCGGGCATCATGATGCTCCCCATCGGCGCCGAAGCGGGAACGGAAAAGATCCTGCA
>JAHECJ010000234.1 GCA_024641805.1 Desulfococcus sp. | reverse complement strand
CATGAAAATCATTGAAATAACGAAATACAATGACGACTTTCTGGAAGCCGCCAATCTGCTGCTGTCGCAATTGTCCTCTTCCTCAAAACCTTTGAGCAAAATTGACCTGACGCAAATCATTTAGAGCTTATCCGTAAATAATATTTACTTTTTATAATTTCTATGCCATATTTCAACTCAAGCTACAACTTCATTATGGGGGGAGATATGGCGAAAATTCAATCATGGGAAGTATCCGATACTTTTTGGGAGAAGGCTGAACGTTTGATCCCTGAGGTTCAGCGTGATCCAAGCAAGATGTTCAAGCGTAAAACGGGTGGTGGCAGAAAGCCGATCCCACCCCGTAAGATTTTTGAAGCGATTCTTTATGTGTTGCGAACAGGGTGTCAGTGGAAAGCCTTGCCAAAGGAGCGATTTGGAAGTCCAAGTGCGATTCACACACATTTTATGAGATGGATGCGAGCCGGGTTTTTCGTATCCCTTTGGCGCGCGGGACTTGCTGAATATGACGAAATGGAGGGGATCGCCTGGCACTGGCAAAGTATCGATGGCGCATTGATTAAAGCCCCGCTTGCTCTTGAAGCAGTTGGTCGCAACCCGACCGACAGGGGGAAAAAAAGGAAGCAAGCGCCACTTATTAACGGACGGTCGTGGAGTCCCGTTATCGATCGTCGTGACCGGAGCCAATCGGCATGATGTGACCCAACTTGAACTTGTTCTTGACGAAATTATTATTGAGCGTCCGGAAGACATAGAACAACACCTTTGTGCTGACAAAGGATATTCGGGTAATTTAGCATTAAAAGCCATGACGGACAGGAAGTATATACCGCATGTAAAACAACGCGGGGAAGAGATCCAGGAAAAGAAAACGATTCCTGGTTACAAAGCCCGTCGTTGGGTAGTTGAGGTAAGCCATTCATGGTTCAATAGGTTTAGAAAGCTTCTTGTCCGATACGAAAAGTTAACCGAAACATATATGGCCTTATTACACATGGCCGCAGCAATTATTGCCTTCAGAAAAATAGGCATTATTTACGGATAAGCTCTTAATATGGTTCAAAATATAATTGATTTACATAGAAACGGATCAATGTGCCGCGTCGATTTCGATCAGAAACGACGCGGCTTTTTTTTCATGTTTTTATCCTATTTGATCGCTTTACATACTTTATAAATCCTGTTAAATTTCAACACAAGTACTTGAGTTTTTGGTTGCTATTCTTTAATCTATTTATTTAAAAAAATAAGACAGTGCCAAGTTTAGTGATTGCGGACCGACCCGCGATGAACCGATATATGGCGATTCAATTTGATAAAAACTTTTTAGGTTGCGAATCAGATAAGGAGTGATCCCCTTGAGTTCATTAGATCAGCGACGCAAACAGGTGGCAGCGGAAATTGAGCTGTTGAAGCGACAGGTAGAGGAGATGGACGGCAAAATCAGGGCATATCTGGCTGACCGGCAGAACAAACCTCACCCGCGGCATCTGGATCTTATCGAAAAGATACAGGCGTATCGGCTGGACCCCAGCATCACCTCCAAGCAGCTCCTGACAATGGTGGATAATCTGCAATGGAAAATGTATTACAGTAAAAGAGCCTGGAAACAGTTGTGGGAGAATGCGGAAGCCCAATTGCGAAATGAAAATCCAGGCGCTGCTCCCGTTAGTGAAAATGCTCCAGCGGATTATGATGAGCAGACAGTTCATACGAAAGCCCAGTATTCCGTGGACACACTGTGGGAGATTCAAAAGGAAAAGCTCCGGGCTTACGGGTACTCTGAATCGAAAGAATCAAAATCTGAATTTAAGAAACGCATGATCCAGGAGTATAAAAAACTGATCAAGAATAAAAAAGATAACCAGGAAATCGTCATGGCGTTTGACAAGGATACAATGCATTGCAAACTGGATTTAAAATAAAACCCTGCCGTTCGATTAATCCGTCCTAAAATTTTCTAAAAATGAAAGCATGTCGCCTGGAATCGGCGTTTCAAAGTGCAATAATTCGCCGGTTTCCGGGTGATATACCTTTAGGTGCCAGGCGTGGAGCATTTGCCGGGGGACACCGCTGATGATTTTTTTTAAGGCTGGGGTGTCTTCAAATAATTTATATGGCTTTTTAAATCCATAAATCAGGTCTCCGACGATCGGATGCCGGATTGCCGCGCAATGGACCCTTATTTGATGCGTTCTGCCGGTTTTAATATCAAATTCCATCAGGGATAGGCGATGATACCTTTCTCTGATTTTCCAGTGGGTCTCAGCATATCGGGCAGAGTCCCGGTCGGTTACCGTCATTTTTTTTCGCATGCTGGCATGACGTCCGATATTCAAAACAATCTGACCGCTTTCCCGGTCCGGAATCCCAAAAACAATCCCTATGTAGGTTTTACTGATAGACCTTTCTTTGAACTGTGATACGAGGTAGTTATATGCGGATTCGGTTTTTGCGATGATCAGGATGCCGGAGGTATCCTTGTCCAGCCGGTGAACAATTCCGGGTCGGGTCGGAATTCCTCCCACTCCTTCTATTTGCGGTCGGTGAAAAAGAATTCCGTTGGCGATGGTGCCGTGATCATGGCCGGGGGAGGGGTGTACGACAATGCCGGGTTTTTTATTAATGACAAGGAACAGGTTGTCTTCAAAAATTATATCGATATCAACTGGCTCGGGTTTAAAGGCAACGTCTGTTAACTCACTGATGGTACCGGACACAATATCTCCGGCGTTGACCCGAAAGCCCGGTTTTTTTATGACGCCCTGAACGGAGATGTCACCATTACGGATAAGGCGGGAGGCCGCGCTGCGTGATATTTCGGGAAAGGTGGATGTGATGAACGTATCAAGTCGTTTGCCAATATCGTCGTTATCCACGAGAATGGCAAACGACCTGTTGCTTTGTTCATGCATGTGGGGCCGGTATGTTTCAGCGGTTTATGATTCAGTGTTTATTGCCGCTTCTTCAAACAGGGATTCAATTTCAGTCCAAACGGTATTTTCATCCGCATTTTTTGCCGTGCAAAGCTCTCTTAACAACAGCCCTTTGGCGGTATCCAGCAGCTTGCGTTCCCCGAATGATAAATCCTTGACGAGTTTAAGCAGGAACAAGTCCCGGAACACTTCCGCAACATCGAAAAGAGATCCGGTTTTCAGCTTGTCCATATATTCTTTGTATCGACGGTTCCAGGTCTGATTATCAAAAATATCATCTTTTTTGGTTCTTAAAACATCATATATTTCAGGCACCTGTGCGGAGCTGATGGTATTTCGCAATCCGACGGAATCGACGTTCCATGTCGGGATCATAATGACCATGCTGTTTTCAAGTATTTTTAAAATATAAAAATCATGCTTTTCACCGTTGATTGTCCGGCTTTCAATCGATTCAATTCGTCCCACCCCGTGAGCCGGGTAGACCGCAAGGTCGCCCACCTGAAATGATTTATTCCCCGTAGTTGTGATCTCTTCTTCTTTAATAATTGCGTTGCTTGCTTTTTTAGCCATTTTTAACACCGTATTACACTTTCTAATTAAAATTATTTCAGTAAAAAATGCAGTATACCATCGGTCTGTGTAGAAATCAATAAAAAAAAGGGATTGGCGGTTTAACGCCAATCCCTTTCGGGTTTCTTAATTATATAATTGTAACGGGTTTAGATCAGGAAAGGAACCATCAGCAACGCTACAACATTAAGAATTTTGATCATCGGGTTGACAGCCGGGCCGGCGGTATCTTTGTAGGGATCGCCGACTGTGTCACCGGTAACCGCAGCTTTATGAGCATCACTGCCCTTGCCGCCGAAGAAACCGTCTTCGATGTATTTTTTTGCATTATCCCAGGCAGCACCACCCGTTGTCATTGAAATAGCAACGAACAGACCGGTTAAGATACTTCCGATTAAGAGACCGCCCAGAGCAACTTTGCCCAGCAGGAAACCAACCAGCAGAGGTGTAACGACCGGGAGAAGTGCCGGAATCATCATCTGACTCAACGCGAACTTGGTGACGATATCAACGCAGGCTTTGTAATCCGGTTTTGCAGTACCTTCCATAATTCCCGGAATTTCACGGAACTGACGTCGGACTTCATCAACAACAGCGGCACCGGCTTTACCAACAGCGCTCATTGCCATGGATGCGAACAGGAACGGTAGCAGGCCACCGATGAACAGACCAATGATAACATTTACATTGCTCAGGTCGAAAGCAATGGCTTGTTTTGCACCATGCAGAGCGAATTCCTGGGTATACGCAGCAAAAAGAACCAGCGCGGCCAGAGCGGCAGAACCGATGGCATACCCTTTGGTAACTGCTTTTGTGGTGTTCCCAACAGCATCCAGGGGATCAGTAACAGCGCGAACACTGTCATCCAGTTCCGCCATTTCAGCAATACCGCCGGCGTTGTCCGTGATCGGGCCGAAAGCGTCAATGGCAATAACCATACCTGTCATGGACAGCATGGAAACAGCGGCAATAGCGATGCCGTAAAGTGCGGCAAAGTCATATGCAATGTAAATAGCTGCACAGATTGTCAGGACCGGGGCAGCCGTAGACTGAAGACCGACGGCGATACCGGCGATGATGTTTGTTCCATGACCGGTGGTGGATGCTTCTGCAATATGTTTTACCGGTGAGTAAATGCCTGTGTAAAATTCAGTAATAACAACAATCATTACGGTCAACACAAGGCCAACCAGCGTGGCATAGTACAGATCCATTGCGGAAATCACAACACCGGCAGCGGTTGTCAGGTTGGTGGTGATCATATAGTTAGTTACAAAATAGAATGTAACACCCGCAATGATTGCAGCGCCGAACATCCCTTTATACAGGGCGCCCATGATATATTCGCTTTTGCCCAGTCGAACAAAGAAGATGGCAATGATCGAGGCGATTATTGAAACAGCGCCCAGAACCAGCGGATAAAATACAACCACGTCGGCTCCCGGGAAGAGCAAT
>JAHECJ010000233.1:505-4969 GCA_024641805.1 Desulfococcus sp. | reverse complement strand
AGCTTGATGGATACCGGACGGGCGGCACGGTTCACATTGTCATCAACAACCAGATCGGTTACACCACGTTACCGGAGGATGCCCGATCCACCAGGTATTCCACGGACAATGCCAAGGGCATCATGGTACCGATTTTTCATGTGCACGGCGAAGATCCGGATGCCGTGATTCATACGGTGAAGCTGGCCTGCGATTATCGCATGGCGTTTTCCAAGGACGTGGTGATTGATGTTATCTGTTATCGCCTTTATGGGCATAACGAAGGAGATGAACCTTATTTCACCCAGCCGTTGATGTATGACCGGATCCGGCAGCGGCCGACGTTAGACCGGGTCTATGCAGACAAGCTCATCGAAGAGGGAATTGTCGATACTAAAGCGGTCGAAAAGATATCTGCCGGAATTGAGTCCTGCCTCGAAGAAGCGCTGGAAAAAGCAAAAGTCGTCCCTGAAAAGTCGGGCCATGAGGATGCCGGTGAAATATCAAAAAACGAACCGGCATTATCATTCGGACCAGGGGATACTGCAACCGCTATCGATGATGAAACACTGGTGCACCTGGCCCAAAAGCTCAACTCGGTGCCCGGCGGATTTAACCTTCACTCAAAAATTGAAAAACTCCTTGAACGGCGTCGGGCAGAGATTTTAAATGATGACGGCATTGACTGGGGAAATGCCGAGGCGCTGGCGTTTGCTTCCATTCTGACACAAGGAATCCCCATCCGTTTGAGCGGCGAAGACAGTCAGCGCGGCACATTCAGTCATCGCCACAGCGTGCTGTTTGATATTAAAAACAATGATGAATATACCCCGCTGTCATTTCTTGCCGACGATCAGGCCCCGTTTTACAGCATCAACAGCCTGTTGTCAGAAGCCGGCGTGCTGGGGTTTGAGTATGGGTATTCGATCATGCGATCCGAAGCCCTGACCATCTGGGAGGCCCAGTTCGGTGATTTCTGCAATAATGCGCAGGTGGTCATCGACCAGTTTATTACCAGTGGAGAATCCAAATGGCAGAGCAAAAGCGGGCTTGCGCTATTCCTGCCCCACGGGTACGAAGGTATGGGACCGGAACATTCCAGCGCCCGGGTCGAACGTTTTCTTCAGCTCTGCGCGGATAACAATATCTGTGTGTGTTATCCCACTACGCCGGCGCAGTTTTTCCACCTACTGCGGCGGCAGGCAGTCGGAAAAATGTTAAAGCCGCTGATTATTTTTACCCCCAAAAGCCTGCTGCGTCTTCCACAGGCGGTGTCCCGCCGTGCAGATTTTACTGAGGCCGGTTTTCAGAGGGTGATCGATGACCCGGCAAGGATTGAGAAGCCCGAAAAGGTGGTCCTGGTCAGCGGCAAACTGTATTACGAACTGTTCAATGCGAGAGAAAAAAGCGGTCAGATGAAAACCGCCATTGTGCGAGTGGAACAGTTTTATCCGTTTCCGGAACATGAAATTAAGCAACTCATTGATAAATATAAGGATTGCAAATATTTTGTCTGGACGCAGGAGGAACCCGAAAATATGGGGGCCTGGCGCTTTATCAACGCGCACATGCAGAAATGTTTTTCCATGAATCTCGCTTATAACGGCCGGGCGGCATCCGCCAGTCCGGCCACCGGTTTTCATCATGTGTTCAAGGAAGAGCAGAACCGGATAGTCAACGATGCCATAGCCATTTAAAGGAGAAAGCATGCAGGTTGAACTCAAAATACCCGAAGTCGGCGAATCGATCCAGGAAGCTGTGCTGGCCCAGTGGTATAAAGACGAAGGGGATTATGTTGAAAAGGACGAACCGGTTTTTGTTATTGAAACCGATAAAGTCACTCTGGAAGTACCCTGCGAGGCAGCCGGGACATTGCATATTCTCGTCCAGGAAGGCGAGACCGTGCCCATTGGAAAAGTGGTGGGGACCATTGACACGGAAGGCGCCGGACAGGCAGTGAAAGCCAAGCCGGATGCGGAAAAGAGGAAAGAATCGGATAAAAAGCCAAAGGCGCCGAAACCTTCCGCAACAGGCAAAACCGCAGCATCCAAACAAAAAATCACGGAACCCGTTGGGGAAGCCGAACCGTCTGAATCCAAAATAAAACCCCCGGAACCACCTTCTATTTCAGGGGTGTCAGCATCAACTTTGATGCCTTCCGTCCGGCGCCTGGTCAATGAAAAAGGCGTCGATATCGCCAAAATCAGCGGCACCGGACCCGGCGGCAGGATCACGAAAGGCGATGTGCTGCTGTACCTGGAATCTGCTCCACCTGACCAGGCCGTTACACCGGCGCATTCCGAAAAAAGCGAACCCGATGCCTTCGAATGCGGGGCGGAAACAGAGTCCATTACCCGAACACCCATGACGCCTATCAGAAAGCGCATCGCAAAGCATCTTCTGGCAGCCAAACAAAACACCGCCATGCTCACGACCTTCAATGAAATCGACATGAGTCATGTAATGGGTATCCGGAACCAGTATAAAGATTCTTTTTACAAGACCTACCATGCACGGCTCGGTTTTATGTCTTTTTTCATCAAAGCAACTGTTGCGGCACTCAAGGAGTTTCCGGACATGAATGCCAGCATCGAAGGGGATGACCTGATCTATCATCATTACTATCATATCGGGGTAGCCATCGGTGCGGAAAAAGGCCTGGTGGTGCCGGTCATCCGTCATGCGGATAAAAAAAGTTTTGCAGAACTGGAATCGGCTATTGTCGATTTCGTCGATAAAATCAAATCCAATAAACTCGGTCTCAAGGATCTTGAAGGGGGGACATTTTCGATCACCAACGGCGGGGTGTATGGATCGTTGTTGAGCACGCCCATACTGAACATGCCCCAGAGCGGTATCCTGGGGATGCATAAGATTGAAGACCGCCCGGTGGCCGTTGACAACCAGGTAGTGATCCGTCCAATGATGTATGTGGCCCTGAGCTACGACCACCGCGTGGTTGACGGCAAAAGCGCCGTCACATTCCTTCGGCGGATCAAGGAATTCATGGAAAACCCGGAACGCATCATGATGGAGATTTGATATGGCTTCAGAAGAAAAATATGACGTAATTATTATCGGAGCGGGTCCCGGTGGCTATGTGGCAGCGGTCCGGGCCGCCCGTCTGGGAATGAAAGTCGCCTGTATTGAAAAAGAAGAGCGCCTGGGCGGGGTATGCTTAAATGTCGGGTGCATCCCCAGCAAGGCGCTGCTGGATTCCAGCGAATATTACACCCTGGCGAAAAATACATTTGCCGGACACGGGATTAATATCAGCGGGATATCGCTGGACCTGGATGCCATGATGCAGCGCAAGAAAAAAGTGGTGGAATCACTGACCGAAGGCGTCCGCCAGCTTCTTGAGGGCAACAGGATTGAAATCCTTCATGGTATCGCCCGACTTGTCAGCGGCACGGATGTCGAAATCCAGGCGCCGGACGGATCGGCAAAAATCGTTTCGGCTAAAAATATTCTGCTGGCCACCGGCAGCCGTCCGGTAGAAGTAAGTGGCATGGAATTCGACGGCGAGCATATTGTCAGTTCTACGGAAGCGCTGGCGTTTAAATCGGTTCCCGAACACCTGGTGGTGGTGGGCGGCGGCTATATCGGTCTGGAACTGGGTTCGGTCTGGGCGCGCCTGGGCGCAAAAGTCACGGTTGTTGAAATGATGCCGAACATTGCCGGCGCCACCGACGGACAGGTGGCCCGAACCCTGCTGCGCATTCTCAAAAAACAGGGACTCATCATAGAACTCAACACCAAAGTTCTCAAAGCCGAAACCGGCAAAAAGGGCGTAACGGTTTCGATCGAAAAAAAAGGAACCCGGGAAACCCTGACCTCTGACAAAGTGCTGGTGGCCGTGGGGCGCCGGCCTCTCACCGAGGGATTAAACCTCGATGCCATAGGGGTGCAGACCGATTCCGGCGGCCGCATTATGGTTGACGAAACCTTTTGCACCCGGGTCAAAACCATTTATGCTATCGGCGACCTGATCGCCGGGCCCATGCTGGCCCATAAAGCATCGGCGGAAGGCCGCGCAGCGGTTGAGAACATGGCAGGTCTTGCCGGTGAAGTCAATTACGATGCCATCCCCGCCATTGTCTATACCTGGCCCGAAGTCGCCTCCGTGGGATTGACGGAAGAGCAGCTGAAAGACCGGAAAATTCCGTATTGCATAGGAACCTATCCCTTTACCGGTGCCGGTCGGGCGCGCTGCATGGGAGAGACGGACGGGTTTGTCAAGATGCTGTCGCATGGCAAAAGCGAACGTATTCTGGGTGTTCATATCATCGGCCCGCGGGCATCGGACATGATTGCGGAAGCTGTTACGGCCATGACCTACGGGGCGACTGCCGAGGATATCGCCATGACATTCCATGCCCATCCGACTCTGGCGGAGGTACTGAAGGAAGCTGCACTTGATGTGCAGAAAAGAGCAATACATTCCTGATTGTGATTCGATACCGTTGTGCGAACCATACTGAT
>JAHECJ010000233.1:0-495 GCA_024641805.1 Desulfococcus sp. | reverse complement strand
TCACGGACACCCCACATTCTCGGAAGCCCTGCAGGAGTCGGCCATGGTGGCCCAGGAATGCTCTATTTACGTTGGGTAATCCGGACTTAAATTTCCGTTGAATTGCGCTAAGGGCTTATGGCAACAGCAATTCATTCGATAAATTTAATATAGAAAATTAAAATAAATATTTAAAGCGAATCTTGAGAGTATTTCCAAAAAGAAATCCCGCGTTTTTGGTTTGTCTTTTTTAAACCTATACGATTGGTATATAAAGATCACATGGATTTCAGAATAGAGTCTAATATATGCTCATCAAATTGAGATGTCGGGGAAAAATTAATAAAGCACTATGTATTGTATCAATCTGATTTTTTCCTGGAATGTCGAAAATGCTATTGAATTCTTCAATGGAGGGCAGAATTTTAGTGGGAAGGACTGCCAGATTCAAGGTGCAAAAGTTAGAGGGATGCAATAATTTACCAGATCAGGTATGATTTTGTCTAATAAGGCTTA
>JAHECJ010000232.1 GCA_024641805.1 Desulfococcus sp. | reverse complement strand
TCTTTGTTTTTGTTTTGTTAGCGCAAACAATGTATCAAAGAAAGCGAAGCTCGTCAATACTAACTATTATATCAATATGTTATATTTAAAATTTATTAAACTATCATCCCCGAAAGTTGAGATAATAATAATTTCAGATTAGAATAAACCATGCTATCGGTTAATCTATTCTTACAATATTGTCACCACTGAAAGAAAAATCTAATGATGGAGGACTTGCACCAAACCCCTTTGGACGCGATCTGACAAAAAAGTATCTCTATCATGACATCAGACTGGAGACAAAAGATAAAACTTCTCCAGTATAGCATTTTTCTTGATTGATGGATATTCTGCCTTAAAACCAAATCGAGTCTTAACTATAAATTAAAAAGATCCAAAAAGTTTTCAACAGATGGAAACCATTAAAAGAATTTTAGTTTTAAATTATGAATTTCCTCCATTGGGCGGCGGCGCAAGCTCAGTCGCCTATGAACTGGCCAAGGGATATGTGAAACAAGGCCTGACGGTCAGTGTTGTGACCATGGGATATAAAGGTTTAAAAGAATTTGATATAAAAGATGGTGTTAATATTTATCGAGTTAAATGCCTTCGAAAGAATAAAGAAATCTGCCACCCTTGGGAGCAAGCAACTTATCTGATTACTGCAAAGAGATTTTTAGAAAAGCACTTGAAAGAAAATAAATATGATATTTGTCATTGTCATTTTATCATTCCGACAGGCATTCTGGCAAAATGGATAAGCAAAAAATTCAGGATACCTTATATTCTGACAGCCCATGGAAGTGATGTTCCGGGCTATAATCCCGACCGGTTTAAATTTTTACATTATTTTACCCCATCCATGCTGCGGAAAATTTGTAAAGATGCAATGACTATAACAGCGCCTTCAATATATCTCGCCAGTTTAATAAAAGAAAAAATTGGAAATTATCAGATTCTTATTATTCCCCATGGTGCCAATGATTGTTTAAATCAAAATATTAATAAAGAAAATATTATCATGTCTGCTGGTAGGTTGCTGAAAAGAAAAGGATTTCAATATCTGATACAAGCATTTAATGAATTAAATCCCGACCGGTGGAAACTGTTTATCGTGGGAGATGGTCCCTATAAAAAAGAATTGCATAAACTGGCAAACCATAATGAAAATATCATTTTTACGGGGTGGCTCAACTGCTCTGAAAAAGACTTTCTTGAAATACTAAACAGGGCAAAAATTTTTTCCCTCCTGTCAACCAAAGAAAGCCAGGGGATCGTTTTAATTGAAGGGATGAGTTGCGGATGTGCGATTCTCTCTTCAAATACTTCGGCATGCAAAGAGACCGTGTCCAAGGATGTGGGGTATCTGGTTGATGGTAAACATGTCGAAGAAATTAAAAAAAGATTAAAACACCTAATGAATAACAACGATTTATTAAATGCCTTTATGAGAAATGCAAGAAACCGATATGAAGAACACTTTACATACGATAATGTCATTGGGAAATACATGAAAGTGATGGAATGAGAAAAAAAATCATTGCAGTTGTTTTCCCAAAAGATTCCGAGGCGATGTTCACTGAAAACTCCAATAGAACTTTTGGCGGCGCTTCGGTTCAGATGCATTTAATTGCAAGAGAACTTCAAAGCTATATAGATATTGAAACTTTTTCATTTATTCCGAACTATAAGCACATAGATTTAAAGGCCAGTAAACCATTAAAACTGGTTACAACATTCAATGAATCAGATAATATTTTATTGAAAATATTGAAATTCCACAGGACAATAAAACAAACAAACCCGGAAGCTATCTTTCAACGGGGATTAACAGCCTTTTCCTGTTTGTTATCTGTTTATTGCAGGCTTGCACGTATCAAATTTGTTTTCATGTTTGCCCATGACATAGAGGCAGAGGGCATCTATCAGTCTTCAAGAAAAAAATGCCGGTTGTTCCCAATTCTGATTAAATATTCTCACCTTTTAATCGTCCAAAACAAAATTGGCCAGAATACCCTGCAAAAAAAAACAACGAACAGAATATACATTTTTAAAAAAGGATTGGATTTTTCTCATGTCTCTGCCGGGAAAAGTAAGCCTTATGATGCCATCTGGATCGCCCGATGCGAACCATGGAAACATCCTGAAATATTTTTAAAACTTGCTGAATTAAATAAAGAATTAAATTTTTTAATGATTTGTCCAAAGGTGGAAAATAACAAAAAATATTTTGAAAAAATCCAGAAAAGCGCCAGTGAAACAAAAAATTTAACCTTTCTGAATTTTGTTGCCAATGAAGGGGTTTATGATTTTTTATCCCAAAGCAAGGTATTTTGCATAACTTCGGAACAAGAGGGAGATTGGCCAATGGTGGTTTTAGAAGCCTGTTCATTGGGGTTGCCGATACTTTCTTTAAAACTCAATTACAGTGAATTGATCACAAAACATAATGGAGGGATCTTCTGTGAAGATCAATTCTATCTATTTAACAAAAATTTAAAAATTTTACTCAGAGATAAAAAAAAATATGGCCTAATATCCCAAGGTGCCAGAACCTACGTTAATTTCGTACACGATATTAAAAAAAATATTGAACGATTGTTATGGCACTTAGAACTGATTCAGAGGTAAAAATTGGTCTGATCAACTCAATGTATCGTTACTGCCCCACATCTGTTTTATCAAGTCTTCAGACCTGTCAGAATTGATCTATATTTTTAGGAGCACATCACCGAGTGCTGACTTGCGTCTGAATGTCATTTGAAATGTGGTGACGCAGGCAAGGCTTGTTAAAAAAGGAACGCTTCTGGAATCCAGTGGTCAATATCATGCTGGTGGCTATATGGCTCGCGAAAAACTATAATAGCAAACCTTTGGTTGTCATTTTCAGTCTACAATTCCGGATAAATTTCAAATACTGCTGTTTGCGGTTCAAACCGACAGTATTGCAGATATTTTCTGAAGCGAGCACTATCGATAACTTTACGTAACGCCAGTTATTTCTGTTTTCCTTGTGAGTTAATATATTGTGTTAAAACAGATAAAGACAACTTGTGTCTGTGACTGTTAAGCTAATTATTGGCTAAGCCAGACTAAAAATAGAAATGTTTTATAAAAACAATAGATTGTTTGCAGCTATGGATATCGAGGATGATGAAAAGCTGATCATATCCGACGATATCCGCATGCAACTCCGCTTCAATTCCGCACCTTCAATCAATCAAAAAACTTTGATCACACCGGAAGCGTCAGTGTTGCTTTTACGCCGCCGTTTTTTTGATTTTCCAGTTTAATGGAACCAAAGTGGAGTTCCGCCACCTCTTTGACGAAATTCAGGCCCAGGCCGGTGCTTTTTTTGCCGGTATCCGGCCGGAGGAGGGAAAAGAATTTGTTAAAAATTTTGTCTTTTGCGTAATCCGGGATGCCGGGACCGGTGTCCGTGATCGAGAGACGGATGAGTTTCCCGTCGGTTTGGCATGAAATATCCATTGAACCGAGCCTCGGGGAAAAATCAATGGCATTCTGGACCAGGTTGGAGATGGCCTGGTTGAGCAGGAAGGAATCCCCTTTGACAAAAATCGTATCCGGTATTTGGATGGTCGGGGAAATTTGTTTTTGAGACAAAATGGGCCGTTTGCTTTCCATTACGGTTTTGACCATGGAGGACACGGAGATGTTTTCCCTCTCGGCAATTTTTCGCCGGGTTTCCAGAGCGGAAAGCTCCAGCAACCGGTCCACGATTTCCTGGATACGGTTGGTCTCATGGTGGATGTTTGAAAGAAACCGGCGCCGCTGTGCGGGTTCCATCTCTTCCTGAAGGAGTTCCGCAGCTCCCCGGATTGCGGACAAAGGGCTTTTGATTTCATGGGTCAGGGTCTGAACATACTGGTCCACGTATTTTTTGCCCTCCAGCGCTTCCTGCATTTTTACAAAGGATTTGCCCATATCCCCGATTTCACTGCTGTCCAGCACCGGGAAAGTGACCCGTTTGCCTCGGGAGATATCGTCGGCGTATTGGGTCAGTCGCTGGATCGGCCGGGTCAGCCAGACAGAGACCAGAAAACTCAGCAGAAGGGCGGCCATAATGGCAATAGCGCCGATTTTGGTAATCTGGGGCTTTGCGGCAACCAGAAATTCATTGATATTGGTGGTGGGCTTGCCCACGGTCAGTACTCCCGCCAGTTCGCCGTTGACTCGGATCGGGGAGGCCACATAAAGCACGGATGATTTCGGGTCGAAGGAATCCTTTAATGAGCTTCGGGCCCCGTATTGACCGTTTAAGGTCAGATAAACATCCCGCCAGATGGAGTAGTCCAGCCCGATGTTTTCCCGGCTCTCAGAGTCAAATATCAGAATGCCGTTTTTGTCCGTGATATACACCCGGATATCCACCTGTTTTTTGGTCAGGTTGTAAATGTCGACGGACAGTGGCCGGGCCGCGGTATTTTCAAATATCTTGTACCATTGTTCCGGCTTAAAAGACCCCTGTTCCATTTCCAGGCCAGCCATTTCAGCCAGCAAATTCGCCTGATCCACTAAAGGGTCTTCAACCCCTTCAAGATACCGGATACGGATATTGTCCTTGATCCAGTCAATGGGATAATAAAAGCAGACCGCAAAAATCAGGAAGTAACAGGCAAAAATTCGGGTTCCGAGCTTCATAAGTCCTCTTTTAAGGAATACCCCACCCCCCGGTGGGTGATGATGGGGTCAATATCCGGTGCGATGGTCTTTAATTTGGCGCGGATATTTTTGATGTGCGCGTCAATGGTCCGGTCCATGCTCGCATTCGGTTCATCCCATGCCAGATTCATCAGCAGATCGCGGGAAAATACCTGCCCCGGCCGGCGGATAAAGGCTTCCAGGAGGTTGAATTCATACTTGGACAGATCAAGCGCTTGGCCGAAATAGACAATTTGCCGCCGGATCGGATCGACTTTAAAGAAAGATGCGGCCGGCGGCAAATTTTGTGAATCCCGGGTGCGCCGGAGGATGGCTTTGACCCGGGCG
>JAHECJ010000231.1 GCA_024641805.1 Desulfococcus sp. | reverse complement strand
CCCTGAAAAGCCTGATGTTTCAAATCAAATTCATCCATAACAATCAAGTCTCCGAGTAGAACCTTTTTCCCCCCTTATAACCTGTTAAGGAAACTTTTGTGAAATCATCTATTCTGATTTTTTTACCCGCAGGCCTGAGGCTTTGACAGCACCGCGATGGTATCCTGAGGGAAAAAGACTCTCAAGTTTTTCAAGAGAAATGTCATTGTCTTCGCAGCATTTGAAAACACTCGGAACGATATTGGTCTCTTCATAGCTTTTTCTCAGAGAATCGATAATTTTCCAGTGCTCTTTTGAATATCCCCCTTTAACCCCCATCTCCGCTATTCTGTGAGCCGCGAAATCTTCATCCCACTGCCGGTGATCTACCAGAAAACCGAATACGTCCGTGGCGTAAATTTTTCCTGCGGACTTCTGTTGTCCCTTATCATTAGGGGATTTATGTAGTGTGATACTCGATTCCTCTCCATAGTAGTTCACCCGACGATTCGCATAGGTTATTCCCGCCAGTCTGCAAGCACCCCTTAAGTATCCTGATGGAAACAGCTCCTTCATTTTCTTAGATGTGGCGCCAATTTGCCTGCAGGCCTCATACACCAAAGGACACTCGCCTGTCTCCTGGAACCTGTCGCGTATGAAATGAATGACTTTCCAATGGTTCTCATTGAGCCCCCCCGCGATATTCAGCTCCGGCGCAATGCCATAAGCGAACGTTTCATCCCATTGCTCATGGTCTGCTAAAAAACCTTGGTTGTCGACTGCATAGGCTTTGCCGTTAAAGAAAGTTGTATTCATCATGCCTCCTTTCCGGTCTGTGGGTTTAATGATTTAATTCCTTGAAAAAGTTTACTTCATATAACAGGCGTCGTTTTCGCATATTTTAATCTCGGTATGTATCATTAGAACAGGCAATATATCATGACGATTTTATCGACCTTAATAGTCTACAATAAACTCAAAAAAAATCACAGGAGATCGGCAAAGGAAGTCGTTTCCATTTTATCAATGGTCAGCTTTCTAACATCTCTAAACAGAGATAGTAGTTGCGGATGGCGCTCAATGGGAGTGGGTCTATAGAAATATTGGCTGACTGAGTCAACCGGCGCAAGCGGTCCGTCTATCAATCTGATAATTTCGGCTATCGCGATTTCACTGGGATCTTTCACTAACCAATACCCGCCATTACTGCCCCTCTTACTGCGCAGATAGCCCGCTCTTTTGAGTGTCAGAAGAATTTTTTCAAGGAATTTCTTTGGGATTCCCTTTCGTTTTGAAATATCCTCGATCTTGGCAAGGCCTTTTCCGTAAAACTCGGAAAGGTCAATAAGCGCAAGGCAGGTGTACTCGCTTTTCATTGATAGTCTCATGGTTATAATCCCTACTTTGTCGATCGGTTTTGTCGAGTTTATTTAAATTTAACCAGAAATCTATTGCGTGTCAATCTTTTTTTGACCGAATAAATGTCAAAATTATCTTGTTTCGGCTGGGCGGATTGGACTGAATATTACAATTTTATTTCCGTCATCCCGAATCACGGTCAAGATGACTGGTGAATCAACGGATTTGCATCTGGCAACTGTGTTGTTAAAATTGTGCAGGCAGATAATGCCACAAACGGGGACGGCAAAATCGATCTTGAGGAATCGATTAGAGCATTGCAGATCGTATCAGGGATGGAATAAATTGACAGGATAGATTTATCATATAGTGGAAAGGGTAGTTGTTGATTTTGAAATCATCGGCCATCTTTTCCATTACATAAAGAAATGTATCAACAACGAGCACTTTGGAGAATATCATAGAATTTGAGAATTAAAGATATTCTACAGAATTTGGGTCTGACAAAGATTCTGTTTTTGCCAACATTCCTCGCCGAAGACCAATTGCCCTCCAATGCATCTTGTAGTAGCTTTGGTGTTTTTTTTCAAAATTTGGCATCCCAATATCTTGAAAATCCCCAAGCCAAAAAAACTGACGGATTTTAACGAAAGTGCTCACCTTTAAAATCTTTATCCCATTGCATCTTGCAATAGAGTCTGTCGAAAACCCCAAAAAGGCAATTTTGAGCCTTCTAAATATTTGATATTATTAAATTTAAATTTTGGAAAATGCAGAAATTGGACTTTTCGACAGGCTCATAGCAAAGCAATAGTATTGTGTTGTTTTTTTTCATTGAAGCATAATGACAAAAGTGAACGATTTTATGATTTGGGGGATATTTTATATATTGTGGCAGCCAAATTTTGAAAAAATCTTTGAATCGCTGTTTTATTTTGAGAAAAGCTGGAATTGTACATTTTTTTGAGGACTAAAAATCAAAGCATACCTGCCAACCCCGGCTGTATTTTTAGGGATCAGAAAATTATAGATTTTGATCGAGAATTTGAATTACAAAGCCAGAAGCCAGGGAAGTTAATTTTGGAACAGTGTTAAACGGGAAAAAAGACAAATGCGATGCATTGGTCCTGCCGCAAAAGAATAGAAAACTTATTGAACCGACTTATCCCTGTACGTTGATGAGAATTTGTTCCGGTAATCTTTGGGGGACAGGCCGGTGTGCTTAATAAACAGACGGCGGAAGGAATTGATATCTTCGTACCCGACCTTCCAGGTAATCTCATTTACCGTGTCGTGTGTTCGCTCCAAAAAACGTTTGGCATTCTCAATGCGCAGGCGCTGGAGATAGGCAAGGGGTGTTTCTCCGGTGGCGTTTTTAAAGCGGCGTTTGAAATGGCGCGGGCTGATCCCGGTGGATTCAGCTACCGCGTCAATGGAAAATTTGTTTGTATAATTTTTTTCCATCCAGGACTGGGCCTTTCGGATTTGATTGTCCGAATGCTTTTTCCAGAAGTCATAAATAATATAGGGGGCCTGGCTTTGCCGATCCGTGTCAACCAGCATTCCTTTGGCGCAACGGGCGGCCAGATCCGGAGAACCGTATTTTTCGATGATATGAAGACAGAGATTCATGAATGCCGTTGCGGCACCGGTACAGTAGAGCCTGTATTCTTCGGTTAAGACCCTGTCAATCTGAAGATTCACTTTCGGAAACTGCCGTCTGAAAATTTCAGCAAACTGCCAGTTGGTGGTGGCTATCCGACCATCTAAAAGTCCGGTTTCCGCGAGCAGAAAAGTCCCGGTGCAGGTGCTGGCAATATTAATTCCACACTGATGGTTTCCTTTTATCCATTCACATATAGCCTTAATCCTTGGATTTTTCATATTAAACGGCGGCAGGAATGCCGGAAGCAAAATAAGGTCGGCTTTTTCCACCGCATCAACGGCTCTTGAAGGGCTCATGGTAATACCGCCGTTTGTGGTGATCTGTTTGCCGTCGATGGAGACAATTTCCGTTTCAAAAAGCGGCTTGCTGCTGTCATTTTTCATGTAAAACCACCAGAGGTTGGCTATGGAATACGCATCCACTGAACCGGCAATGGGGGATGCCACACAATTGTTTTCCGCCAGCAGGATAATTTTCGCCATGATTGCGTCCTTTGGTAAAAAATGTCATAATCAGCATGAAATAAGTCATATATGCCTCTTTATTTTGTTGTTGTCAAGACGTATAAAAAAACATCAGGCAACCCGGATTAACAAATCCCGGAACTAGAAATTAAGGAGATGCATAATGGCACTTAGAATCGCAGGTTGTGATCTTGGCAAAGCGTCAGCCGGTTTTGTGATTGTTAAAGTAACAGATGACGGCGCTATCGAAGTGGAAAGCGCAGCCGGTGTTCCCCATGAAGGGAACCCGTTCGGTGTGTTTAAAAAATGGTACCAGGACAATCAGGTGGCAGAATGCGCTGCACTGGGAGCCACGGGGCTGTATGCCGGGGAGCTGGTTTCGCCGGTTCAGGTGTTGCCGGAAGATGCCTGTCAGGAAGCCGCTTTAGAAGCCAATACCGCGACACCGGCTGAGATGAATCTTGTCAGCGTAGGGGCCAGGGGTTACAGCGTGCTTGCCCGACGTTCGGAAGATGGCGTTTCAAAAATAAATGCCGGTGACCGGCAAAATTCGTCGCGATATTTTTATCATTTTCTTGAAAACGACAAGTGTTCTTCCGGAGCCGGAGAAAATATCGTTAAAATGACCAACCGCTTCGGGCTGGATGTGGAGGCTGCTGATGAACTGGCCATGTCGGCCCAGAAAGGGATTCCCATTACCGCCCGGTGCTCCGTATTTGCCAAAAGCGAGATGACCCATTATGCCAATCAGGGAAAGCCCGCCAAAGATTTGTTTAAGGGCTTTTTCGGGTCGGTTGCGGGCAATACGGCCGGGCTTCTGGCCAAAAACAGCACCAGCGGGCCGGTCTATCTGATCGGCGGGCTGACGCGCATTCAATCTTTCGTGGATGCCTTTTCTGCAACGGTGGGAAGAGAAGTGGTGGTGCCCGAAAACCGGCTCACTTTTGAGGCAGAAGGGGCCGCGCGGATTGCGGCGGCCCAGATTGCATTAAATCCGGTACTTAAAATGGCGCTTCCCAATGATCCGGAATCGCTGATCCATATTCAGGCAAAACGTTTCACCGTATTGCCTCCTGCCGGGGCGTATAAAGATAAAGTGACGGTAATGCCGGCAATTGGAAAAGCCTCGGATTGGGAAAACCGGCCGGCGGTCCTGGGGCTGGATCTTGGATCCACGGGAGCCAAGGCCGTGCTTACCGCCATTGATACCGGCGAACCTTTGATGGACGTGTATGACCGTACCCGGGGCAATCCGGTTGACGCGGCCCGTCGGCTGGTCTCGGCCATACTGGAAGCCGGTCGCCCCGATGTCCGGGCGGTGGGCCTCACGGGTTCAGGGCGGGAGGCCGTGGCCACCCTCGCACGGACGGTATTTGCCGATGAAAACGGCCACGCGGAAAGAACCTGCGTATTAAATGAAATCGTCGCCCATGCCACGGCGGCCATTTCCTGTGACCCGGATCGGGGTAAGGATATTTCCATTGTCGAGATCGGCGGCCAGGATGCCAAGTACATCCGGATCAGCG
>JAHECJ010000230.1 GCA_024641805.1 Desulfococcus sp. | reverse complement strand
AAATAGTTCGGAAGTTAAAAGCGCAATATCCTAATTCAAAAATCGGCATGGTCGGAGACGGTATCAACGACGCTCCCGCGCTTGCACAGGCTGATATTGGATTTGCCGTGGGCGGCGGTACTGATGTGGCCATTGAAACGGCAGACGTTATTTTAACCGGCGGCAGTTTGCATGGTGTGCCCCGGGCGCTCGATTTAAGCCGGTCAACAATGAAAACGGTCCGGCAGAATCTGTTCTGGGCGTTTGGATATAATATTGTGTTGATACCGGTTGCCGCCGGAATCCTTGCTCCGATAACTTCGGTTCCCGGGTTTCTCCAGCATCTTCATCCCATGCTTGCCGCACTGGCCATGTCGCTCAGCAGTGTTTCTGTGGTAACAAACAGCCTGCTCCTTTTTCGATTGAAAGCAAAATAGATATATTAATATCAAGGAGGTTTAGATGAACCCGGAGAGTAAAATAAACATTGATAAACTGGTTTTCAGAATCGCAGGAAGTTTTATACTGGTTAGCTTGTTGCTCGCTTATTTTTTCAGTCCATACTGGTTATGGTTTACAGCATTTGTCGGTGCGAATATGCTTCAGTCTTCTTTCACCGGTTTCTGTCTGATGGCGACTATTTTAAAAAAATTAGGAATCAAACCAGGCATGGCCTATAAATAGATGAGACAAAAATTAGACGATCTCTATGATCACTATAACCGGCGACAATATGTCCATCCAGATCCGCTCGAGTTTTTATATCATTATGATAACATCCGGGACCGGGAGATCGTAGGGTTGGTCGCCTCATCTCTGGCTTATGGAAAAGTTGCTCAGATTCTGAAAAGTGTTTCCAGTGTGCTGAAAAACATGGGGGAATCCCCCTGTGAATATTTGCGTTCAACCCCTGAGGATTTAATTATAAATCATTTTCAGGCATTTGTTCACCGGTTTGCCCGGGGAACCCATCTTTCAGCGATGCTGATCAACATTAAACATGTTCTCGCCGAATATGGATCCATATATGATTGTTTTGTCGACGGTTTCAATCCATCGGATGAAACGGTACTGCCGGCACTCACGGAATTTTCAAAAAAGATCATTAAGACTTCGGTCGCTGCCTGTCCGGTGAATACACCTGGGCACCTGATGCCGTGTCCGGATAAGGGGAGTGCCTGTAAACGGCTGAATCTTTATTTGCGTTGGATGGTGCGAGAGGATGATGTAGATCCGGGTGGGTGGACGGGGATTCCCGCGTCAAAACTGATCGTGCCGCTGGATATTCACATGTTTCGGATTTCCGGGCAACTGGGATTAACTGTGCGCAAACAGGCGAACCTTCAAACCGCAGTTGAAATTACCGAGGGGTTTAAGCAATGGTCTCCCGATGATCCGGTTCGTTACGACTTTTCTCTGACCCGCTTTGGCATCCGGAATGATCTCGCGGGTAATGCGGCACTGGTTCGGGCATTGGGCATTTAAAGGACCTCGGATTTTTTTTACTTATTTAATTTTTTAATTGACCGGCCAACCAGGATTTGTTATGAAAGCAGATTGTTTTTAGATTGTGGGGATGTAGCTCAGCTGGGAGAGCGCGGCGTTCGCAATGCCGAGGTCAGGGGTTCGATCCCCCTCATCTCCACCACTTCAAAATGTTTATCCCCGTCATTGTCAAATGAACCGGTATTCATCGGTTTTTATAATCTCCGGTCAGCTTGTTGATGGCAGTCAGGTTAATTTTTATTCGGGCTGTCCTGATGGATACGATAACTTAATAAAGGATGAATGTTGGAGCATGAAACGATTTGCTGAAGTTGAGAGAACAACAAAAGAAACAAAAATCAAGGCGGAATTAACCATTGACGGCAGTGGTGTGCATGATATTTCAACAGGTATTCCTTTTTTTGACCACATGCTGACCCTGGTCGCCGTTCATGGTTTTTTCGATCTTCATTTAAAGGCGATTGGGGATATTGATGTGGATTACCACCATACCGTGGAAGATGTCGGTCTAGTGCTCGGCGATGCCCTGACCATCGCTTTAGGAGACCGCAAAGGCATCAAACGGTACGGTCATGCCGTCACTCCCATGGATGACGCTATTTCAACCGTCACCATCGATCTTTCAAACCGGCCGTATTTCGTCTACACGATTCCTGAAATCTTTATACGGCAGACGGAGGTTTATTCAAGTCTTTTCAAAGAGTTCTTCCGCGCATTTTCCAATAAATCAGGCATGAATCTGCATATCAGCGCTTCGTATGGTGAAAATGACCATCATCTCATTGAATCCATTTTCAAATCTTTTGCCCGGTCTCTGGATCAGGCAACTTCAGTCGATGAACGTGTCAAGCATGTCCATTCGTCCAAAGGCCTTTTGTAAATGGCTTGGCAATAGATTTACCTTTATTAATTGTCGGGGTATTCAATCGGGAAAAGCGGCGTTGCTGTCAGTTTTATTGGATGATAACTCGCTTCCGGTTTCTTTCGGCAATTGATCACAATAATCAATTAAATAGAAAATAATAGCGAAATCGATATGATTGTTATTCCGGCAATTGACATCAAAAACGGCAAGTGCGTCCGTCTTCTGCAGGGAAGAATGGATGCAGAAACTGTATTTTCCGATGACCCTGCCGCCATGGGCATCCGCTGGGAAAACGAGGGTGCGGAATTAATTCATGTAGTGGATCTTGACGGCGCTGTGGGGAAACGTCCCGTGAATTTGGAAACTATCCGGCGGATTATTGACCGGGTGAATGTTCCGGTCCAGGTCGGCGGCGGTATCCGTGACATTGAAACCGTCAGAATGTATATGGAGCAAGGGGTTGCCCGGGTAGTGATTGGTACGGAAGCCATAAAAAATCCCGACCTGGTCAAAATGGCCTGTCATGAATTTCCGGATCGGATTGTTGTCGGCATCGATGCCAAGGGAGGAAAAGTCGCCATTGAAGGATGGACCAAAACAACAGGCGTAACGGCGATCGATTTGGCTAGACAGTTCGAGGGGTGCGGAGTGGCTGCAATCAATTTTACGGATATTGAACGCGATGGCATGCGGACCGGGCCGAATCTGAAAGAAACAGAAAAACTTGCTTTGTCCATATCCATCCCTGTGGTTGCTTCCGGCGGGGTTTCTTCCCTTGAAGATATTAAAAATCTGGCGCCGCTGGAATCGTCAGGGGTCGTGGGGGTGATCACGGGAAGAGCATTGTACGATGGAAGCCTGGATTTAAGGGAAGCAATTAAAATTTTTAATAAAATATGATTTTTATTTGACTAAGCCGGATTTCGGCATTATAGTTTTTTGTTGACAAAATAGGTTTTAACGTCAAGGGAATCAAGCGGTTAATGTGCCGCCAGATGGTATTACTTCAATGGTTGCTTGATATTGTTCTGATTTTCTCATGACGGATCCTTTTTTTCGTCTCGTATTCCCATAATGGGAGGTACAGTGTTTGGCGATATATATTCCTGAAGAAAAGCTTGCTGAAATCAGAAGCACCGCAAACATCGCGGATATTATTTCTGAGCGGGTTGTATTAAAAAAAGCGGGCAAAGACCATATTGGTCTTTGTCCGTTTCATTCTGAAAAAACACCTTCCTTTACCGTGAGTCCCGTGAAGCAGATTTTTCATTGTTTCGGATGTGGCGCGGGGGGAGACGTTTTCAGCTTTTTGATGAAGCATGATGGTATCGGGTTCTCGGATGCCGTACAATCGCTGGCGAGGAGATATGGAATCGACCTGCCGGAAAGGAATATGTCGGCATCTCAGCGAAAAGAGGTTTCCATACGGCAGCAGTTATTGGATCTGGACCGTGAGGTTATGGCGTATTTTTCTTCATGTCTTTCGGACCAGACATCCGGGCAGCAGGCGCGGGCTTACCTTGAAAAAAGGGGGTTTCAGCAGGATATAATTTCCCGCTTCGGTATCGGCTTTGCTCCCGACGGATGGGATAATCTCGTTCGATTTTTTCGGAAAATTCATGTTTCACAAACGGTTGCGGAAAAATCCGGACTGATTGTACCCCGAAAAAACCAGGGATATTATGACCGCTTCAGAAACCGGATTATGTTTCCGATTTTTGATGTCACAAGCCAGATTATCGGGTTCGGTGGCAGGGTGCTGGATGATTCAAAGCCAAAATATTTAAATTCACCGGAAACCCCTCTCTACAACAAAAGCCGATCGTTATATGGTGCTCACGCGGCCAGAAATAAATCCCGCGAAACCGGCAATGTATATATTGTTGAAGGCTATTTTGACCTGCTCGCTCTCCATCAGCACGGAATCACCAATACCGTTGCGACGCTGGGAACATCCCTGACGGCTGAGCATATCAGCGCTTTGAGCAGAGGATTTGCCCAAAAAGCGTTTCTGGTGTTTGATTCCGACGAAGCCGGGCTCAAAGCTGCCCGTCGCAGTGTTCCCTTGTTCATGAATGCGGCCATGGATGCGGCGGTCATCGTTCTGCCCAAAGGCTACGATCCGGATTCCTATATTTTTGAATTCGGTTCGGCAGCCTTTGAAAAAGCAACTGAAAATGCGATCGGAATGGTGGAGTTTTTGATCGAATCCTCGATTAAATCTAACGGCCTTTCGATGGAAGGTAAGGTCAGGGTGATTTCCGATCTTCAGCAGCCCCTGATTGAAATCAAGGACACCGTTGCGCGCTCCATTTATGTTCAATACCTTGCCGAACGCTTGAATGTGAACGAAACCGCAATCAATGAAAAAATAAAGTCCGGAGAAAAAAGATTCACGCAAACGACTCCCGGCAGCGGGTTACAGCCTGATGGAGGCGAACCGTCTTTACCGGAAAAAGAGTCTTTGATAGGTTCGGAAATGATCAAAGTTGAAAAGCAGATCGTTTCTATGATGTTGAAATCACCTGAAATATTGCCGGAAATAAAAAAACGCAAGGTTTTGTCGTATTTTTCTGATAAACGGCTGATGGAAATCGCGAAATTGGTGCTTCAATATCCCGTTTATGGGGATGAGGATCTTCCAAAATTAATG
>JAHECJ010000229.1 GCA_024641805.1 Desulfococcus sp. | reverse complement strand
GACGACGCTTCCATATCGTTCAGTACATCATCAATGGCCTTCAGCTGGTCCGATGTTTCTTCATACGGGAAACTCGCCTCAAATTCCTGAAAATAATTATCCGGCGGCGTAAAGGCATACCCATTGATCACCTTTCGGGATGCATAAAGCGCAAGCAGTTCTCCGGCGATTTTTTCAACCGATTTTTTGGCTTTTTCCCGAACCCGCTGCCAGGATTTACCGCCCAGTTTGTCAACCACCGGAGATATGCCGTCGACACCCATATATTGCTGAATCATATCCAGGCGATCCACCGGCAGGTAAAGCTTATCTCCGTCCTTATATACAAGCACCAGGAAATCGTTTATAATCCCTTCAATGGAAATTTTTTCCAGTCCCTGGTAAACTCCGATGCCGTGTTCGATATGCACCACCAGGTCACCGGTATTTAATTGTCCGAAATCCAGCAGTTCTGTTTTGATGAGCCCGGTTTTCGGCTTCAGGCGGCGACTGCGCTGCTTGGACCCAAAAATCTCATTGTCGGTAATAATCGCCAGCGATTCGTCATACCATACAAACCCGGCAGTGATATTTCCCAGGCAGACATAAGTTCCTGATTTTCTATATTTGATTTTATCCACCGGCGCCTCGGTGAGTCGGGCGGTAATGCCATAGGGCTGGAGTAACGACTGGAGCCGATTGATCTGTGCGTCAGAACTGCAGACAATGAGCGTTAAAAATCCGGCGGACTGCTTTTCAAGGATCCACCGCGAAAGCGGTTCCAGAATATGCCTGTCCTTTTTTTCTTTGAGCAGCGAATAACTGAATTCCGCATTGCTTTGTACTGAAAAATCGATTTGCAGAGATGCTGAACCCGTTTCCGTCTCGGTCCGGGTGATCGATGGAAGTTCTCTAAAAAGCAATCGGTTCTTTTTTTGGATCAGGTCTTTGGCTGCCGACCATTTTAAATAAAGCGTATCAGGATCCACACACAGACGTTTATCATCGGAGGCAATCAAAAAATTTTTGGCTGCCTGGCCTTCAGCATGAATGGCTGATTTGTCAAGCGCGCCCGGATCGGATTGAATCCACAATGAATTGTCCGGGACATAATCAAACAGGGTATCAAGCCTCGGGTACAAAAGGGGCAGAAGGCTTTCAATCCCGGGGAAAACGCCTTCCCTGCGGATGCGTTCAATAAATTCCTCCGCCACCCATTCCGATAGTCCCGACTCCTCAACCTGATCCCGAACCCGTTGAACCGTCTGAGTAACGCGCGATTTTTCAAGAACCGCCTCACGGGCCGGCAGTATAATCGCCTCATTCACACCGATGGTTTTTCTCTGGGTCACTGGCGAGAAAAACCTTACGGAATCGACAGTATCCCCGTACAGTTCAATGCGAAGCGGGTCCGGATACATGGGAGAAAAAATATCGATGATTCCGCCGCGAACCGAATATTCGCCGAAATCCTCGACAAGGGTGGCATGGGTATAACCGCCGGAATGCAGCCTGGCGATTAAATCATCCCTGTCAATTTCTTCGCCGCACATCAGCAATTCCGCTGAATCGCAAAGAACCTGTTTCGGGATAAGCCGCTGAAGAAGCGTTTCAACAGGCGTTACAAGGATTTTCGGCTCATTATTGACAGCTAAATGATACAGTGTATGAATTCGATTCGCCGCCGTCTCATTATGATAGGATATGCGCTTAAACGGTAAAATATTGTATGGCGGAAAAAGAATAATTTCCGGCATATTATTGTCTGCAAAGAACCGGAGATTCTCGGCGAATTCCTCACAAGCCTTAAAATCCGGCAGCACCACGACAAAGGTTTCATTGATTTCCCGGCACAGTCTTGAAACAAGATACAATCTTTCTGATTTTCCGATCGCATTACACTGGACGAAATTTTTCCCCTGCCGAACCGCGTCAATGAGCAATAGAATCTTATTCTCATCCGTGAACTTATCCATGGCAGACAACTTTCCGGATAGCAGGGGTATGTTGAATAAACAGGAACATTAATCGCCTCTAACTCATAAACTTTTAAGCCTAAAATTCATCCCGAAAAGCGTTTAAAAACAGCTTGACGGTCATATAAGAGCATGTTACTGAAACATGATATTTTTTAAGTCAGTCAAAGCGCCGACGTAGCTCAGCTGGTAGAGCAGCTGATTCGTAATCAGCAGGCCAGCGGTTCAAATCCGCTCGTCGGCTCCACTTTCTCTTATTAAAGTTTTCCCTTTAATAAATTGAGTTATCCTTCTTAACAAAACTTTAAGTTAAATTACAATCCGCATTTTTATTTTATGAAAATGCCGCCATATAAATCGCTTGAGGTGCCCCGGAAAATATTGTGCCCGGAAAATACGCCAACGATGCACAATATATAAGAAAAGCGCACTTGCGGACGAAAAATAATTTTCAGCCACGCAACAATATGCAGGGCAGATTGCTTTTTTACCCCCCAGGCATCGAAAAAAGAAAATAAATCAAACCGATATATAATTAAAAAATATAAATTTTCTTGACATATTTATTAGATATATTTATTTATAATAATATTAGTTATATTTGCATTGCATAAGAATAATTATGAATAATTAGAATTAGATACGATGCTGAACATTTTAATTTCCGATTATCGGGCTAATTGTTGAAAAATCATGGCTTTACCGGAAGAAATCACTCTTAAAGCTGAGATTAAGCAAATTTCAGATAAAATCGACTCCATCATTAATACGGTAAACCAGTTTTACCCGATGGATAAAATTTCGACCCCGGAACAACACGAGGAATCTGATCAGCAGGACGGTTGATCGGTCATATTTTGAAAATAAGGTTACTAATTTAATCAGCCGAAGCAGGGAGGCACAATGGCATTAACAAAAAACAAAATCGTTGAGCATGTAAATGAACTTGGGTTTACCAAGAAAAAATCAGTTGAAATTGTTGAATCTCTTCTGGAAATTATTAAAAGTAGCCTTGAAAATGGTGAAGACGTCCTCGTCTCGGGATTTGGCAAATTCTGTGTAAAAGAGAAAGCCACCCGGCGCGGCCGAAATCCCGCCACCGGTGACGACCTTCTCTTAGATGAGAGAAATGTTGTTACTTTCAAATGCTCCGGCAAATTAAGAGAAAGCATCAACAACAAATAAAGACATACGCCCGAATCATCACGCCGAACTGAACCTGCTGCGGATGGTGAACTGTTTGTGCCGTCAAAAATAGTTTCAGGGATATGTCTATCTTCGCGGATTGAGTTTCTTTCCGCTCATACGGGCTTAAACAAAAAGCCTTTCGTATCAATATGATACGGGAGGCTTTTTTTGTGTGGATCAGGGCCTCTTTCTTTTATAGTTGCGCCAAAGCCCGCCTACAACAGTATATTGTATACTTTCATCTTCTGCAAAAGCGAGGGGTGACTGATTTCAAGAAGCTTTGCCGCGTGGGTGCGATTTCCTCCGGTTGCCTCCAATGCCCTCCGGATAAGGTTTTTTTCCAGTATTTCTTTTCCGGTTTTGATTGAAAAACCATTGAAAATATCTTCAGGGGATTGTGATGCCCTCTCGCCATTCAATATATTATGCGGCAGATTTTCCGGAACCAGCACATCCCCTTCGGCCAGCACAACCGCTCGTTCAATCATATTTTCCAGTTCCCGGACATTGCCCGGCCAACTGTGCTGCAGCAGAAGGGACATGGCAGACGGCGTGATGCCCGTCATCTTTTTACCGAGCTTGACGCTGAACTGATCAATGAAATGCTGGCACAACAGGGGAATATCCTCTGATCGTTCAATCAGCGGCGGAAGCCGAATGGGAAGTACGTTTAAACGGTAAAACAGATCTTCACGGAAATTACCTTTCTCCACCTCTTTATCAAGATTCTTGGATGTTGCGGCAATCACGCGCACATCAATCAGCTTACTTTGCGTTTCGCCCACCGGCCTCACTTCATTATCCTGCAGAACCCTTAATAGTTTGACCTGAAGCGTAAACGGAAGGTCTCCGATCTCATCCAGAAAAATGGTACCGCCATTCGCCGCCTCGAATAATCCTTTATAATCTTTATTGGCTCCGGTAAACGCGCCTTTTTTATGGCCGAACAACTCGCTCTCAAGTAAAGATTCAGGTATTCCACCACAATTTACTGGTATAAAAGGATTTTTGGCCCTATTGCCTCCATAATGAAGCCCCCGGGCGACCAGTTCCTTGCCGGTGCCGCTGGCCCCGGTAATCAGCACCGTGGTATCATACAGGGCGACTTTTTCGGCAAGTCTGAATACGGATTTCATCGACCGGCTTTTGGCAATCATTTTCCCAAAACTGGATCTTTCGGCAATTTCTTTTATCTGTTCCTTTAAAATGATATTTTCATTTTTCAACCGTTCCCGTTCATCGGCTTTTCGAAGTGTCAGCAGGACTTCATCGGTTTTAAACGGTTTGGAAATATAATCATACGCGCCCAGTTTCATTGCTTCCACGGCGGTTTCAATGCTGCCATAGGCGGACATCATAATCACGTTGATGTTTTCAATCCTTTCGGCAGCGGTTTTTAAAAACGTCATGCCATCCATATTCGGCATCCGGACATCACAAAAAATAAAATTATAATTTGTTTCATCCAGTTTTTGAAGCGCCTGCAGGCCGTCTGAAACCGAATCTACCTTAAATCCGGACTCATTGAGCAGCGCTGTCAGCATATGCCGCATATTGGCTTCATCATCGATAATTAAGATTCGTTTTTCCATAACAACCTTTGAATTAAAAGAATATGCAAGGATTTGACTGATAAAAGGTCATCTGCACACCAATATCACTTTTCTTCTTTAAGCGGCAGGTCGACGCTCATTGTGGTGCCGTCACCGAAAGCGCTGTCCGCGGTAATTCTGCCGCCCATCTGCTCGACGATCATATAGCTGACGGAAAGCCCCAAACCCGTACCTTTCCCCGGCGCTTTTGTCGTGTAAAAAGGATCAAAGATATTATCAATGTCATCTTTTAAAATACCTGCCCCGTTAT
>JAHECJ010000228.1 GCA_024641805.1 Desulfococcus sp. | reverse complement strand
GTGAAGCAGCACACCGTCTTTCGCGTATTCAATGGCCCGCATGAAAAAGAATTCAGGGGATTTGTCACTCAGCCGGACACCGAAATTAGGCTGCACAGTCCGGATATCCGCGTATGCGTCAAGGATGAGATAGCTCAAATCGCTGGTGGCGTCCGCGCCGATTTCGTCGATTCCGCCGACCACCACGTTCTGGGTGGTTTTGCCTTCGGTCCCTTCGCCGCCGGGGATATAGGCTTCTTCCAATACGTTCCAGATTTCATTGGTTTTGAGAAACAGCAGGGAAACCAGTTCCCTGGCCTGTTGAGGTGTGATTCGGCCGTCGGCAAGGTCATTTTTATAATATGGGTAAAGGATCCGGTCAAGTCGTCCCAGGGAGATTGAGTTGCCGCCGGATTCAATCTGGGCGATCAAGTGGATAAAATAAAAGCTCTGAATGGCTTCGTGAAATGTGCGGGCCGGATGTTCCGGCACCCGCCGGCAGACACCGGCGATGGTTTTCAGCTCCTGCCTGCGGTTCGGGTCTTTGGTTTGGTCAGCCATCTGATCGGCGAGGTCCGCATACCGGTTCGCAAAAGCGATGGCTGCTTTCAGCGACCGGATGACCGCGGCATAAAACAGTCCTTTTTCGCCCTCCCGGTCATCAGCGGAAAGACTTCCAATCTTGTTTTCCGCCTCCGCAATCATCCCGGACAGTCCCATGGATAAAACTTTCGGATGATTCATGGTGAAATGGCCGATACCGTAAGTAATTTCCAGCATGATGGTGAAAATATATTTGTCGATATCGCCGAAAACATCTTCCGGCATCAATGCTTCAAACCGGTCTTCAGCGGTTTTCCCTTCCCAGAACGGGATAATATCTTTGATTATTTCTTTTTTTTCGCTTTCAGTGATGAGGGCGCATTGGACCTCTCGCCAGTTAAAATTTTCAACATCAATGCCGATCCACCGGATTTTATTTTCCGGAAACAGGGGAGCGCCTTTCAGTTTGCGGGTCCGGCATCCGACGATCAATTCGTCATCGTAAATGGTGACGGAGATATTGCCGAGAATATGTTCCAGACCCATGCTCATGCGGGTTAACGGGTCTTTGCCCCAATGCTTTTTCATGGACTGGGTCAGGTAGCGCGCACGTTCCACGCAAATTTCCTGGGGGGCATTGATGATCTTTTCCCGGAGTCTGCCGGCCCGGGTATCGGCAATGGTTTTCGGAGAGGCCAGGGCTTGTAATTCCATAGTTTTTCTCCTTGAAAAACTGTTTTATAATGTCGAAGCCATCATTTTATATTCATATGATTAAGTAATATCATATCCCGCATAAATTTGGGTAAAATCCGGTTCAAGAACAGAAAAAAAGTGCTCATGAAATCCACCTGGTTGTGAAGCTTTAAACGAGGGGATTTGATCACCCCTACGATGCGTTTTGCCGCCTGAACCGGCGTGGTTGCTGTTTTGATCAGTTCATTGTCCCGGTCGATAAACCGTCCGGCCCGTTCGCGGTATGGCGATCCCGCAGGCGGCAGCACGTGAATTTTTGCCGCAAAACTGGTGGATACCTGGGCGGGTTCGATGATTGCCACCTGGATGCCGAAAGGGGAAAGCTCGTACTGAAAGGACTCCACCATCCCGCTGATGGCAAACTTGGACGCACTGTAAATGGATTCAAAGGGAAAGGGCAGCTGCCCCACCAGGGAGGACATGGCAATCAGCTTTCCCTTGCCGGCCTTCCGTAACGAGGGGATAAATGCCTGGAATATGGCTGCGGCTCCGATAATGTTGATTTCAAGACATTTCAATGCCTTTTCAAGGTCAATCTCTTCAAAAGGTCCGAAAAATCCGATGCCCACATTCGAGACAACGGTATCCACATGGATGAATTTTTCCAGAACCCGGTCACGGAACTTTAATATACCCGCGCGGTCCGTAATATCGAGTATCTCCAGGTGGTGACGGGCACCCAGATCATCCAGCTCTTTTTGCAAAGATGCAATGCCATCGGCATCCATGTCAAATCCGGCAATGGCGTCTCCGGATTTTGCCAGCATCCTGACCACTTCCAGGCCCATTCCCTGGGCCAATCCTGTGATGACCACTGTCTGACTCATCTTTTTACCTCATTTTCTGATTGGTTATTGATGATGCATGGATTCATTGTTTAACGCCGGGCTGATTCCAGTACCATTCTCCCATCTGTTTCATGGATTCCTTAAAATCCGGATATTTAAATTTAAAACCGGTGGCTTTTAACCGGCCGTTATCGACAATATAGTCGTTATATAAATATTTTGTCGCATCATATTCGAGATCCGGGATTTTGCCTTTCATGCCGGATATCCATCCGTCCAGGCGTGCGACGGTTTTAACGATGGAGAGAGGCAGATGCAGTTTGGGCGGCTTTGATTGAAACGTGTGGGACGCCAGGGTTAATGCTTCTTTAAGGGTGGGATTGGAGTTATCAGACAGGTTGAATATTTTGCCCGCGGCATCGTCTAAGGTTGACAAATAAAGGACGGCATCGGCCACATCCTCCGCCCGGATGTTGGACAGTTTCTGGTTCCCTTTTCCGGGAATCGCCGTGATGGCCGACGGCCGGGAAAATACTTTGCCGGCCCCGTCATTACACCGGGGGCCATAAACCGTGCATGGCCGGACAATGATGGCTGGAAGCCCTTCTTTTATTTTCTGAAAAACAATATTTTCGCCGTCGCGTTTACTCCTGCCGTAATTATCCATGGGCTCGCGTTCGTCATTTTCAGAAAACGGCGAGCCTTTATAATACCCGTATACGCTGGTGGATGTCACATGAACGAAACATCTGATGCTGTTTTTAATAGCAAGGCGGGTGATGTGATCAACGCCGGCGACATTAGTGGGAGCAAGCTGCTCATATGGGGTCGAAAAATTGCAAATGGCGCCGAGATGAAACACCCGGTCCACGCCGCCCTCAAACAGGGGAGGCAAGGTTTCTGGTTTTGTCAGGTCGGCGGGCACATATTCAACGTCCAGATTTTTAAAAAAGGAAGTATCTTTGCGGGGCCGGGAGGTTGCCCGCACGCGGATGCCCGATCGAACAAGGGTCTCAACCACATGGCTTCCCATAAATCCCGCCGCGCCGGTCACCAGTGAAATTCCGGAAAATTCCATTGCATTCCCTTCAGATTTCAGGTACCTGCCTGCTCATGAAAGATCGCAGTCTCCTGATTTTCAATCTCTTGTTTTGAATGTTCCAGCCACTTTATAAACATTTCGTTCAGATTGACGCCGAGTTCAGCAGTCAGACGGACATAAGTGCCGCTGTTTTCCCATCGGTTGAGGTTCTTTTTTCGACGCTTCAGGTCACTTTTGTACCGTTTAATCTGTTCATCAATGATTTCAAGTGATCGTTTTGCGTCTCCGAATCCGAAAAAAACAAATTTCATTAAAAAAGGGTCGCGCAGCAGCATGGGTTTATCCGGTGAGATTTCCAGCCATTTTGCGAATTCCTCTTTTCCTTTGTCAGTGATGGAATAGAGTTTTCGCGGCGGACCTTTTTCACCATTTTGCGCCATTTCCGTCATTTCAACCAAACCGTCATTGTAAAGTTTTTTCAGGTTCGGATATATCTGGCCGTAATTGATGGACCACATGTGCCCGAAATTACGTTCAATGTGTTCTTTGATCCGGTAGCCATGCATGTCAGTGTACTGAAGCAGGCCGAGTATCGCGTATTTGAGCAATTTAAACTCCTTTGGATGGGCGGGATTAATATATAGTTTGTATATATATAAAGTATATATAGCGGTCAAGAAATTTTTTTATTAATAATTTATTTAATTAAATTAAATGGTTATTCTTAAAATTAAGGGAATGCGGCGAGGAGTGCGAACTTTATTTTGATTCAATTTTGACAAACAGTGCAGAATCGATCCATTCAACAGGCGGTTAAAAGGTAATGGATGGGTTGTTGTTTCTATATGTTATGCGGGCTGAAGGGCAAGATAAAACAGGATACCGAAAAAGTGCGTGATGCTGCCGCCCAGGACAAACAGATGCCAGATGGCATGATTATATGGGATTCTTTTCCATGCGTAGAAGATAATGCCGGATGTGTAAAAAAGCCCACCGGCTAAGAACCATTTGAACATTCCGGGCGGGAGGGCTTCAAGCATGGGGTTGAGGGCAATAATGGCCAGCCATCCCATACTCATGTAAATAATGACGGAAATAATTTTATATTTCCCGATATTGATGGTCTCAAATATCATGCCGCCAACGGCGATGGCCCATATGATGGTGAAAAGGGTCCATCCCCAGGAACCGCGCATGGCAATCAGTGTGGGCGGGGTATAAGTGCCGGCGATTAAAATGAAAATGCACGAATGGTCCATGATCCGGAAAAAATGTTTTACCTTTTCATTGGTAAATGCATGGTAAAGCGTAGACGCAAGATAGAGGGCAAAAAGGGAGATCCCGTAGATGGTGAAACTGATAATCCGGAAGGTATCCTTGTGCTGGCTGGCGAATACGACCAGGAGTACCAGCGCGGCAACGCTGAGCGCAGCACCGATTCCGTGGGTGATGCTGTTGGCGATCTCTTCACCAAGAGAATAGTGGACGGGTGCCACTTTAACTTGTGCGGTATTTGAGGTGGATTTTTCCATAAATAAAACCTTTTGAAATTCAATTGCGGATAAGATGGGATCATATTGCCGGTTTGTCAACTGAAAACTGTCTTGAGTGGGGTCTTGTAAATGATAAGGATATGATTTTATATTATAATTAGAGATTCAATGAATGATTTTGTTTGCTTTGCCCTTTTTTAAATGATGGGTTCTGATTTAATAAAATTGGCTTTTCCAAAGAAGCTCGGGCATAATGATTGTGTTGGCGAGCGATAAGCCGGCAGGGCACTGGAATGTTGACGGATAGTTTTTGATTCATATCTTTTTAAATAAGAATCCTTCGTTCTCCTGTGAAAAACATTTTATGCCTTGAGGTAGCCTATGTATTTAGCCGGAAAAAAAGTA
>JAHECJ010000227.1 GCA_024641805.1 Desulfococcus sp. | reverse complement strand
CTTAACCCGGGAGAACATCATGGACGATTTCATTACAAGCATTGAAAAAATTTGCATGGAATTAATAAGCACATTTCAGGAGAGATTGACATGGAAGTGGGACGACCGGTTTGAGGCTGTTTTGGCCACATGCGAAACAAAGGACAAAGATGATATCCAATTGTCTCTGGGTCGTCACCTGAAAACTATCTGGGACAATTCAAATACTGAAAACGCTCCTGATGTTGTTCTGAATGCCATCAGCCACTTTGGAGGCCTCATGCCGGGGCAACTTTTTTTTACTTCAGAGCCGAATCAGCATTTTCTAATGTGTTGCGCGTGGTGGCCCTGGGGTGATGGAATTACCGTTTCGATCCGGGTTGCACCATTCGCCAACAATCTGCCTGACGAAGACAAGGCAGCACTTAACAAGAGAGTCAAGACCTGGTTTAAGGTAAAACAAGAATAATTTTCTGATTATTTAGATTGTAAAGCCAAGTCCAAGCTGTTCAAGTTTTTCATCAGCGGGCCGTGTGGTTTTGGGATCCCACTCCCTTTCTGTGTAAAATTTATCCATCATTTCCGTAAATTCTTTTCTATCGAGCTTAGCCCCTTTTTCAGGTCCCATGGTAAACGGTTCGGCAAAAAAACGGTCCGGCAGCCAGTCATCTGCCCGGGTGAACCCTTCCCTGAGGTTGAACATTTTCTCGAGATTAAAGACCCGCTCTCCGGCTTCCATGAATTTATCCCTATCGTATTCAACACCGGTGATGGATGTGAGCAGGTCGGCCATTTTTTTGCTGGAAATGCCGGGCATCATCCACTTGTTGTGATCGGATGCGAACAGGCATAAACCTAATGAATCCACTGCCGCCACGAAATTCTGGTGCGCAATATTGTCACCGCTCAGATGACAGGCGCCCCGGTTGGATGTGGCATAGCAAAGCGCCCGGGGCGGATTAGCATGGATATTATGGGCAGCCAGTTCAAGTCCCTTGACATGAATAGCGAATTTTTCACTGTCCCGGCCCACCTGTTTCGATGTCGCCTTGACGCCGTTGGCCGCCAGATCACCGATTCCGTCACGGCGGGATATTTTATCAAGCATTGAAAGCACGGCGTCCACGTTTCCCCAGGACAGGTCAATGCCGTCCAGATCGGATTGTGTGACATATCCTTTTTCACGGGCTTCCATTAAAAACCCCATGACATTTCCCGCGGAGATGATATCCATTCCCAGGTCATCCCCGTCATAGATCGATTTCATCAGGCCATTGAAATCGGAAATCATCAGGTTGGCGCCGAACATGGTGCCGGTTTCATATTCCGGACCGTCATGCACGATGGTCTTATACTGGCCGTCCTTGATCGCCCCGCTTTTCTTGCAGGCCAGACAGCAGCAATAGCAGGCAAAATCCCGCACCCATGCTTTTTCCCGGGCGACTTTGGCATTGATTTTATCAATCTCTGCAAAAGTTCCTTCCCGGTAGTTTTTCACCGCCATGAGACCATCATCACTCAACATTTGGAGGGCGGCGGCGGTACCGGCTTTCCGCCAGAAACCGGTGAGCAGTCCGCCGGTCAGTCCTTTAAACACGCTCCGGACATCACTTAAGCTTTTGTTGAATGCCTCAAGATCCGCCACATTGGGCATGCCGGTGCCTTTGACGGCAATGGCTTTTAGATTTTTGGACCCCATGACCGCGCCGACGCCCCGACCGGCCGCCCTGGCAGTAGTATGCAGGATGCAGGCATAAGACACCAGATTCTCTCCGGCCGGGCCGATGTAACAGGTCTGGAACCGCTGGTTGTTGAGTTCCTTGATCAGGATTTTGTCAAAGGCATCGGTCTTCATGCCCCAAAACGCTTTGGCATCCCTGATTTCCACACGGTCGTCTTCAATGACGATATATGAAGGCGTCGCCGCCTTTCCGGAAATCACGATGCCGTCATAACCGGCAAACCGGATTTCCGGACCCAAAAAACCGCCCATATTGGAATAACTGACCGTCGAAGCTTGCGGGTAAGGCGATGTTTCCGGCGATGTACAGGGGGATTTGGTTACGACCACCGTCCGGGAGGCCGACGGAATGGGAAATCCGGAAAACGGTCCGGGCATAAACATCAGCGGGTTCTCTGGGGAAAGGGCGTCAATGCCCGGTTTTTGAAGACGGTCCCACAGAATTTTCATACCCAGGCCTCGACCGCCTATAAAATGTTCAATATCTTTCTGCGGAATCTGGGTGCGTTTGATTTCTCCGGTGGTCAGGTTTATATCCAGCAATATCTTATGGTACCCGGATGCTTGTGTATTGCCCATATTATCTCCTCCTTAAGCGGATAAATCATACCAGCGTTTGCTGAGTTCTTTGGCGACTTCTTCGGGTGACATCCTGTAATACGGCTGGTCCGAAGTGATGCGTATCAGGGACAAGGCATTATAAGGACAAGCGCTGACGCATTGGGGATCGCCGTCACACAGGGTGCACATGCGCATGGGGCGACCGGTTTCCGGATGGGGAGCCAGAATCCCCACACTCTCGGCGCGGCAGGCATCCGCGCAGCTTCCGCAACTGATGCATCGGTCCGGATCGTTGGCTATGGTACCGTATTTTTCATTCCGGAAAAGAGCCCTTCGGCCGGTCACCGGGTCCGGGTCCACAGGGCAGACATTCACGCAAGGCGTATCCGCGCAGCGGGCACATACGGCCGGGGCACTGACATCCGGATTAAAGGAATGAACATAAATATTGGACAGGGCCGGATTTCCGGGGCCGGGCATCATCTGGCCGTCTAAGGAAACCGGGTTGTTGAATGCAGAGCAGACCACCTCACAGGTGCGGCATCCGGTACATTTGGTGTAATCCACAGCAATATATTCGTAAATTCTCTCTCTTGCCTTGTCATCGGGCCCGGGAAGCACCCACCGGCTGCACCCCGACAGCAGCACAAATGCGCCGCCGCCAACAGCCACCCGGCTGATGAACTCCCGTCGGGAAAGCGGCTTTCCATCCAATGCCGATGGGCGTTGATTTTTTTCACCTGGTGTTTTTTCTTTCATTATCCCCCCCTTTTAGAAAATGAGAATTATCAGCTTTTTGAGCACATTTTTTTTCTGTCTTTTTCATCAACCGCTTAATGTCCCTTTTAATATGTATTCCACCGTCTCCTGGAAAGAGGCGGCAAAGTCCAGTTTTAAAACCGTAAATTCAGGATCTTCCAGAATCCGCTGCTGCGTTTCGGATAAATCCGTCATCTGAAACAAGCCAATAGCCGCGGCCAGCTGCAATTCCAGAAAATTGGCAGCTTTTTCAATGGTCAATTTCGGAAAAAGATTGCATAAAAATTCTGCCAGGGTGAATAGCTCTTCTTTTGCGCCGCGCTTAAATTCCGTCAGCTTTTCAATGGATACATTTTTTTCCAATGCATTATGCAAAATGGCCATCAATTTAAGGAGCCTTTCGTGCCTGAGCTGAAGATTGACCCATGCGGACGCGAATTCTTTTACTGAAAGGATTTTACCAGGTGAAAACTTTGAAAGGACCGCTTTTCGCCAAAGCACAATATCGTGCCTTAAAAACTCCAAAAAGATTTCTTCCTTTGAATTAAAGTATTTATAAAGGTTGGACCGTGTAAATGTTGCTTCCCTGGCAATAAGGACAAAGGTAATCTCTTCAAAGGTGTGCGTTTCATACAGACGTGCGGTGGCCTCGATGATCCCGGTAATTCGCTGCTCTTTTTGTTCTTCGCTTCTGGCTCTTTCCCAGGTCATTTCTTCAAATCCACCGAAGCCTATAGTGTTCTTATAAAAGAAAGAATCGCCTGCGCAACGTCATCCGGCCGTTCAACCGGGGACAAATGCCCAGCATTTTCAATAGTGACCATGCCTGCAGTTGCAATCTGATCCGCCAGAAACTGACCATACTTGACCGGCGTCAACATATCATCAGATGCCGTCATCACCAGCACCGGCGCTTTGATGGCATGCAATTTATCCCGGACATCAAAGGCGTCGCACGCGGAGAAATCCTTGAGCGCAACTTCCGGCGGACATGCCAGCATACTGTCTGCCAGGGGTTTGAGTTTTGCCGGGTCGGTTTTTTGAGAAACTCCGAATGAATACATGGAGTCGACAAATCCCGTAAAATCTTTTTCGATGGTTTCGAATATGAGGGGCATCACTTTCAGTTTCGCACCGGCATTGACCACAATACCGGCTTTGAAATTATCCGGTTCATCAATCAAAAGTTGAAGAACAATCGCCCCGCCGATGCTGAGGCCGCAGACCACAGGCTTCCGGGCATCGATGGAAGTTATGAATTCGGACACGCTTTTGGCATAATCCACCATCCGGTCCATTCCGGAGCCGTCACTGCTGCCATGGCCGGGCAGGTTCAGGGCAACGGTATTTACTTTACCGGCAAGTGATTCCACCTGCGCTTGCCATAAGATGTTTGTGCCGCCGGAGCCGTGAATAAATACGATGGTGTCGAGATCCGGGTTCAAAGGCCAGCTGCCTGCTGCAAATTCGATTCCATTGATTTTCAGTTCGTCCACGTCAGTCTCCTTTCTGTGAAATAGAGCAATGCCATGTTGCCTTCAAAAATTTCTCCGCGGCACCTTGCCAGCGTGTGATTGATGAATTCCATGGTGTTTGCCTCCTGGTAAGATGATTTTGGCTTCATTTTGATGCGGGATTTTATCCGCCCGCGGATAAGAATATGTGCCCATCCAATTCTTTTGTTGTTTTTCAGTTTCGTTATTAAAAAACTTTAGTGACACGATGTCTCCAAATTAAGCGACACCATGTCTCTTGTCAAGCATTTTTTCAGGTACCACAAAACACTGAGCAACATCCCTTAATAATCAAATAAAAATTTCACAGACATAAAAAATCGATTTTCCTTGATCGGATATGAAATTTTACTTATGATCCTAAAATTCATACTTATTAGGATTTCGGCCCGTGCGTTAAAGCAAACAGCAACCCTACAACGATTTTATCAGAAACATTGCAAAGGATTGCCATGAACCCAAAAGCC
>JAHECJ010000226.1 GCA_024641805.1 Desulfococcus sp. | reverse complement strand
GAACCCGGTGCCCAAATCGTCAGCGGCCAGACGTGTGGAGTGCTCGAAAAATGCGGCGGCGATCTGAATTGCCAGAATAAGTAATGCAATCAAAATCGTTGACCGCTTCCGGATCAATTTTTCCAATTCGATTTTTATTAACGTCATTAGTTTGGACATAGCATTCTCATTTTTTTGGGCAATCGTTTACCTGTTTATCAGCACCATTACCTTGCCATTTTTGACGGTTGTGCCGTTGGGTGTAAACACCATGACCACATCGCTTTTGGCGTCGTTGTTCACCATCTGCGGCTTAACCATCTTGCCGTTGTCGGGCAATTCGGTGACGAATTCGACATCGGGTTTTTCCTTGGGCCGGCCATCGTCGGGCGCATAGTGAATCATCAGCTTTCCGTCCTGGGCGCGCATGAAATCCTTGCGGCCGTCGCCGTTAAAATCCCCGTCAATGCTGGACACCGGAAATTTTCGGCCCTGAGTGTCCACCTCAACCGATACCTCCAGCTCGTAATCGGGTTTTTTAGGGTACTGCCCGGACTCGTCCATGACATACCACAGAACCGTGACATCGATATCGCCGGTGACGATCATCGTAATAAAATTAAAAACGCCGATTTCGATGATCGGGATGTAGATATCCATTTTGCCGTCATTATTTAAATCCCCAAGCTTGCTGTGAATCTGGAACCCGCGGTTAATGATGATGTGATCCGGCACTTCGTTAAAAATACCGCCATTATGAGGATTATTGGGATCTTCATGGCCAAAAAAGATCTGGAACTGCTTTTTCGGATTGAACGCCCCGTCTTTCATTGAAAATTTTTCAATGATCATATCGAGCAGACCGTCGTTATTGAGATCGGCCATGCACGTGATCCCCATTTTATCTTCAAAGCGGTCACGCTGGTGTATGTTGCCGTTGCCAAGCCGTGAGGAATACGCCTGGGTTAAAATGAATTTCAGATTAATGACGGCGGAATCATCATTGGAAAAATCGCCTGCGCTGTTTTGAAAAAACACCTTGAGATATTCGTCATGCACGGTGACGATATCTTTGCGCTGGTCCCGGTTATAGTCCACAATCAGGGTATTGGGGGTCAGAAACGTGGAAACCAGATAGCGGCTCACCTCGGTAAGCGACATCACACTGTTGAGCATGGGGCAATCCAGCGTTGCGGAAAGCCCGTATTTGCCGTCCGGCTGCCTTCGGTAAATAAGATAATAATGAAATTGCGGAATCAGGATCTCATCCATCCCGTCATTGTTCAGATCTTGGGCGAAATCCAGCCGCTCCAGGAAAAGCTTGTCAGGAAGCCGGAAGATGGAGGGTGTTTCAAGAAGCAGAACCGGGGTCGCATCATAGCGGCCATCGGTCATTTTGTAATAAAACAGGCCCTCGTCTTTAAAAAAGAGAATTTCTCTGCCGGGAACTGGGTCGACATCTGCGAGATCATACACCACGGCGTCCGGGTCAACGTCAAACTGGTAGTCCGCCTTTTCCTTAAACCCGCCGTCCGGCTGCTGATAAAAAACAGAAAACCAACGGGAGGCGGTTCCGCCCTGACGCTTGGAATGAAAAAACAGACCGTCATTTAATCCGTCCCCGTTTAAATCTTCAATCAGGTAATCGATATAGTCGCCTTCGACATCCAGTTCATAAACGGCGAAATAATCATTATCCGATTTTGCGGCTGATAATACGGGCAAACAAAGGATGCAGCACAGAACAACGGCCGGAACCAGGGGGAGACATCGCCACCTTAGCATTGATTTTCCTTTTCGATTAATTGCAGAAAATAGTCTTCCAGGGTCTGAATGCCGTGATCTCTCAGCTCGTCGATCGCATCCGCGGCCAGGATTTTTCCTTCGTGAATGATGACCGCGTGCGTGCAGATTTGTTCGATTTCCGCAAGCAGGTGGGAAGAAATAAATATGGTCATGTTTTCTGTCCGGGCCAGGTGAACGATCAGGTTCTTCATCTCTTTTCTACCCAGCGGGTCCAGCGCATTGGTGGGTTCGTCCAGAATCAGGAATTCGGGCTTCACCAGCAGCGCCTGGCCAATGCCCAGTCGCTGCCGCATGCCCTGGGAAAATTCGCCTACTTTGACATCCGCTGATCCGGATAATCCGACAAGCTTCAGAATGTGATCGATATCAACGGCGTTGTTCTGCTGCAGCCGGGTTAACAGCTCAAAATTTTGCCGGGCCGTCAGATAATTATAAAAGCTCGGGGCTTCGAACATGATGCCGAGCTTTTGGAAAACCGCCGTGGAATTGCCGTCCATGGCCACGCCTTCGATTTCTACGGTCCCGGATGTCGGCGCCACAAGTCCGGCGATGATTTTGATCGTGGTTGATTTGCCGGCCCCGTTCGGCCCCAGAAAACCGGTGATTCCGCCTTTCGGGACCTCGAAGGTCAGATTTTTAAGGACATTTTTTTTGCCGAACGTTTTGCACAGGTTGGTAATGCGTAACGCGGCCGGTTGATTAAATATTCCGGTGATCGGCTGGCATTCGGGGTTCTGATTCATAAGTAAATTTCTACCTGCTAAAATGTGTTGGCGTCGTTAACAGTCGGATACAGACGGTACTGCAGCAGCAAATAACTTTTTTTCAGTCAGCCGGATTCAGCCGGCTCAAAGTCAAAACCTATGAAATTAATTAAATATCAGCCTTTTAGATAAAAAAGCAACCATTTTTACCATCTGCCATGGATATGGTTTAATTTGACAGCCGGTTCAACCGCCGTCATTGAATTACAAAAAAAATCAGGGGCGCTGTACTTTTAAGTTCTAAAGTACAGCGCCCCTGATCATAGTGAAAAAAATTGATCACCGCCGGTTGCGGATGCCCGGAGCGGCGTTTATAATTTTATGCGCTTTTGATTTTTTTGAGCAGAGCACTGAGCTGGATCACGTGTTTGCGCTCTTCGTCAATTATCGCGTCGACTTTTTTCTGGCCGAGTTTGGGCGGGACCATGTCCTTGACGCCCAGGTAAAACAGGATGGATTCTTTTTCCAGCCCGATGGCGGTCTTGATAATCTCTGCCATGGTTTCTTTTCCGGTGAGCGCGTCAGCAGCGGACGGGCTGCCTTCGCCGCCGTGGGTATCCGCCATTGCCGCCAGGTACATTTCAGCTTCCCCGTTGGGGTCAAAGACCTTCGCCGTTTTCTCGGCTTCCGTGACATCGGTGCTCATTTTTAAAAATGATGACTTATGGGTGTCTTCCATGGCCGCCAGTTGTTCGAGAAATTTTTTGTTTTCCGCATCAGCCTGAAGTTTTGCTGCTTTCCTGTAAAATGCTGCGCCGCCTTCCTCGATTCTGACCGCCATTTTGAAAACCTCGGCTGCGTTAAAATCATACATCATTGTAAACCTCCTTTTTCCGAACGCTAAGGTGCCTTATTGATTTATTATTTAAATTCAGAGAATCCGATCTTGTAATCTGTTGCCATCATATTCACTTATAATTCATCCATATGCTTTGCAACGATTAACAGGCCTATTTTTTCATGACGAATTTATTTTTCCTGTTCATACAAAAAAAGCGGCTGAAAGTAAATCTCAACCGCTTCTAAGACTTCAAAAGCGCAAATTATTTTAATGCATCCGCCCGGATTCTTAAAATCAGATATCAAGCACCGTCAGTTCCAGCGGTGTCTTGCACAGCATTTCACCACCGGATTGGGTTACCCGCACCGGGCATTCCAGCCGCATGCCGCCGACCTCCGGCACATTGATCACCAGGGCCGCCACCTCCACCACGTTTTCCTCGAGAACCACATCCCGGAACTCGTCATTGTTGACAATCGCCGGGAACCATTCATGACCGATCACCCCCAACCCGTGACCGAATCCCGGCAGCGTATACCCCACATACCCGGATTTCGTCACCCGGCTGTTGACCGCTTCCCAGACCTGGCCGACCGTGTTGCCGGCTTTTAACACACCGACCAGGGTTTCGGCGGCATCGAGATACGCATCCGCCAGTTTTTGCTGTTGCGGGCTGGGTTTGCCGATAATGTAGTTGTGGGACAAATCGGAATAATACTGTTTGTAAGTGGGGTGCATGTCGATTAAGATGCTTTCCCCCCGCTGGACGACCTTGTCCGTGGGCGGCGTGCAACCGCCCAATGCATACCAGGTGCGGTATCCGGAGGCGATCTCATTGGACCCGGTGACCGGCCAGTGGTATTCGCTGCCGAGCCGCCGCATTTCCATTTCACCAATGCCCGCGATCTCCATTTCACTGATGCCGACGTACAGGGCTTCCCTGGTTCTTTCCTGGGCCGCGTCCGCAATGGCGGCGGCATGGCGCATGAGTTTGACTTCTTCGGGTTCCTTGACAAACGTGACTTCGTCCATCAGCGACAGGGCATCCACAAATTTGGCGTGGGGCAGGTGTTCTTTTAAGTATTCGTATTCCGTGGCAAACAGGTATCCGGCGCCCACCCGGGGGGAATGCCCCATTTCAAGACCAATGACACCGTTTTCAAACCCCAGGGATTTGACCTGGGCCACGGTGATTTCCCACAAATCCATGCCCGGAAGGGGCGCATAGGGGATCACATTTTCAAGCCAGGAATCATCCTTGATCCGCTCGGCATCCATGAGCAGGGTGTTTAAGCCCGCATACCCGTCCTTTGACACCGCCATTACACTCCGCCACGGCACAAACGCACCGGCCGCATAGTTTGCCGTCAGCCCCCGGGTTCCCAGAAACAGGTCGAGCCCCCGCTTTGCCATGCCGTCCTGGATTTTCTTGATTCTTGCCGGATAATTGATGTGAATGTCCATGCCGCCCTCCTTTGATATTTGATTTATAGATACTCTAATGTTTTTCCCTTTTCCGGTAGTGTGATTCGTTCTTTTGCAAGGCATAAAAATATGAAGCCGTAGCTCTCGGCTACTGCGAATATTTTTTTAACGCAGCAAAAGGGCGAATCACGCTATCGGGCGAGTAAGCCTCCCAAGATCAACCTAAGCCCATGTTCAAACATCTCCTGCGTCGAATGCCCGTCCGACTTGAT
>JAHECJ010000225.1 GCA_024641805.1 Desulfococcus sp. | reverse complement strand
GGAGGCGAAATTTAATCAGCAGTGGGCTAAATATTTCGGGTATACCCCTGAAGAACTGCAGCCCCATGTGAGTACCTGGGAAAAATTAATTCATCCGGATGACCGGCAGAGAACAATGGCAGTGCTGGCGGAAAACTTAAACGGCACAACTGAACGTTATGAATGTGAATATCGTCTGAGGAGTAATACAGGGAAATGGTACTGGATTCTTGCCAAAGGAAAGGTGGTCAGCCGGGATGAGTCCGGCAAAGCCTTGCGGCAGGTGGGCACTTTTTTGGATATTTCCGATCGTGTGGAAATAAGGAAAGCCCTTGAAAAACAAAAAGAAAGATACCAGCTGATATTTGATACAGCGCCCATCGGGATTTTTCACTATGATGAGAATAGCGTGATTACCGAGTGCAATCCCACAACATATAATATTTTCGGAGCTTCAGATGAGACAGCAATCTCTTTAAACATGATGGAAAGTTTAGAAAACGAAGGTATGACCAAAGCGATCAGAACGTCATTATCCGGACAATCGGATCACTTTCAAGGCGCATATACATCGGTATTAGCCGGTAAGAGATCCGTTATTAAAGCTGCTTTTGTGCCTGTCTTTTCGGATTCTCAAAAAGTGATCGGCGGGGTTGGGGTTATTGAGGATATCTCGGCTCAGGCAAAAGCAACCGAAGAAATGACAAGGAGCGAGGAAAAATATCGCACCATTCTGGAAAGCATCGAAGACGGATACTTTGAAGCGGACCTTGCAGGCAATCTGATTTTTTTCAACAATTCCCTGTGCGATATTCTCGGTTACCCGGAATCGGAATTAACGGGCATGAATTACAGAGCATTGATGGATCCGGAAAATGTTAAAAAGACGTTTAAGACATTCAACCAGGTGTTTCAAACAGGCGTCTCGTTAAAGGGGTTTGACTGGAAGGTCATCAGAAAAGACGGCGCCGGCCGGTATCTGGATACCTCGGTTTCTCCGGTTAAAGATGCGGATGGGCAGGTGACCGCGTTCCGGGGGATTTCCCGGGATGTGAGTGAGCGCCGGCTGATGGAGAAATTTCTGGCTGAAAGCGAGGAACGGTATCGTCTGATTTTTGAGTCCGCGCCGATAGGTATCTTCCACTATGATAAAAATGGGATCATCCGGGCGTGCAACCAAGCCTATGTCGATATTTCCGGGTCATCCTTTGGGAAACTCATTGGTTTCAACCTGCTAAAAACCGTCACCAACCAGAAGGTCCTGGAGGCTGTGAAAAAATCTTTAGCCGGATCACCGGGGTGTTATGAGGGGGAATACATCTCGGTCACTGGCGGCAGGAAAAGCTATATCAAGGCCGATTTTGTACCGGTGTTATCCGGGAGCAAAAGTCTTGAAGGCGGGATGTGTGTTGTGGAAGATATGACGGAACGAAAAAAGGCGGAAGATGCCCTGCGTAAAAGTGAGCAGGAGGCCGGGGTTCTTTTGAATGCCACCACCGATGCGGCGGTGCTGCTGGATCCGGATGGAATCGTCATAAACATCAACGATACGTTTGCAAACCGATTTAACAAAAAGAAAGAGGACATTATCGGTAAATGTATCTGGAATAAGTTCCCGCCCAATGCTGCTTCACCCAGAAAGGAAAATGCCCGGGAAGTTTTTGAAACCGGAAAACCGATCAGCGTGGTCGGCGAGTTCCAGGGGATATGGGATCACACAAATATCTTTCCGGTGGTGGATCATTCCGGAAAAGTGGCGCGGGTGGCTGTTTTCGCCCAGGATATTACGGACCGGAAACGGACCGAAGAAGCGCTTAGGGAAAGCGAGGAAAAGTATCGCGGCCTTGCGGAAAACAGCCCGGGCATTATTCTTCTTGTAGGCGGTGATGGCATTTGCCGGTTTATTTCTCCGTCTGTCGAGCAAATCCTTGGCTATAAACCGGAAGAGGTGGTCGGAACCGATCCCGGCCATTTTCTCCTGCCGGAAGAAGCGGTCAAGGCGATTAGCGCGAAATCCCTGGCCATCAAAGGCGAGAAGGTGAAGAGTTTTGAGACGCGGATTTCAAAAAAAGACGGGGCTGTCGGTGTTATTGAATGGGAAGGGATTCCGGTTACTGAGCATGGCCGGATCACCGGTGTTCAGTTTCTCGGCAGGGATATCACGGACCGGAGGGTTGCCGAGGTGGAATTAGAAAAGTCCCGCCAGCAACTGAGCGCGCTTTCCAAGCATCTGCAGCTCAGCCGGGAGCAGGAAAGAGCGGGCATTGCCCGTGAGATCCATGATGATCTGGGGCAGTCATTGACCGCAATCAAGATGGATGTGGCGTGGCTCCAAAGCAAAATACCGGAAGATCAGAAAGGACTCATCGAAAAAGCACGGGAAACCATTTCCCTGACGGATTCCGCGATTCAAACAGTGAAAAGAATTTCCTCGGAACTCCGTCCCGGATTGCTGGATGACCTGGGGCTTTCAGCGGCCGTTGAATGGCAGGCTTCGGAATATCAAAAGCGAAGCGGAGTAAACATCCGGGTGGCCATTGATCCGGAGGATATTTTTCTGGACGAGAATTTGTCGATAGCCATTTTCCGTGTCTGCCAGGAAGCGCTGACAAATGTGGCCCGGCATTCCGGGGCCACAGACGCCTGGATCAGCCTGACAAAGAACAGAAACTCCGTAACGCTTGTTATAACGGATAACGGGGGCGGGATCAGTGAAGAAGACATTGCAAAAAAGGATTCATTCGGCCTGATCGGGATGCGGGAGCGGATTCATGCGTTTGACGGGAAAATCAATATTTCGAAAATTAAGGACAGCGGCACGAAGGTGGCCGTGCAGATTCCGCTGGCCGGGGATTAGTTTTTCCCAATACGACCCGAAGCCCGGGCCATTGTATTCAGATAGTTAATGCACCAGCAGATTTTTAATGGCGTAATGGATTATTTCCGCGTTGCTTTTCATCTCCATTTTCTGGAGAATTCTGGACCGGTAGGTGCTGATGGTTTTTTCGCTCAGAAACAGATTCTCGGCAATGTTTTTGACGGTTTCTCCGGAAGCAATCATGCATAAAACCTGATATTCACGGTCTGATAGGGTCGCGTGGATCGGTTTGTCGTGATCGGATAAAAGCGTATCAGCCAGGTTCTCCGCAAATGTCGGGCTGATATATTTCTTTCCGCTGGAAACCTTTCGAATCGCCTTCACCAGCTCCGACGGCGCACTTTCCTTGGTCAGATAGCCGGATGCGCCGGCCTTTAAGACCCGAACGGCATATTGTTCCTCCGGATGCATGCTCAACACCAGAACATGGACGGCAGGCAGTTGTCTTTTAATCTGTTTTAATACATCGAGCACATTGGTGCCCGGCATGGTGATGTCCAGGACCACCACATCGTATTTGTTCAGCATCACTTTCTCAAGCAACTCATTGCCGTCACAAGCCTCGTCACACACGGTCATATCCGGCATATCCGCAATAATCTGTTTCAGTCCTTCACGAACAATGGAATGATCATCCGCGATAATGATTTTAATCATTGGATTAGATCCTGTTTTGGGGCGTCGTTAAATTATCGGAAAGTTGAAAAACTATTGCGCTTGGTCATAAGGCGTTAAAATTCAGCTTACCATGTTCATTCATAAATAGGGTTATGCATAATATATAAATCTAATTTTATTGCATATTCATTTTTTGGGAATGGGAAAGGATTTTGAGGGTAAGTATTATGTAATAAAATTATATTATCTATATATAACAGAAATCCGCAGGAGTGTATCCGCCTTTCCCTGATCCTCTTGTAGGGATTGTATTATATTTTTGTAAGGATTTCCCTACATTTTAACGAGCAGGGCCTTCTGTAAGGAAAATTCCTACAAAATAATCAGCAAAAACCTTATGGCATAATCAGGAACATCCCGATATTATGGTAATTATTTTTCTGTTAAATTGAATTAACGCTTTTTGCCGGGATCAAAGTTAACAGCCGATTTTTTTGAACCGCGGCATTCAAGCCGGTCAATCTTCGCCCTGACAACAACAACCGGAGCAGTAGGGGGAAAATAAATGTCTGCAAAAATACATCATTCAGCATTGCTTTTAGCAGTGGTGATATCATTGATTTATTTCGTGTGCTGGATTCCTTTTGCACTGTTTTTTGACAAAATATTTCTGTTCTCAGTGGATCATCAGATAGAGCCGGCAAACTTACAATTTTTGATCGGTTTTCTGTATTTGTCCATCACCAGTTTTATGGTTTTTGTTTTGATGAAAAATCAAGTGCGGCAGACCGCCGAGTTGCACTCCAGGCTGATGATTGCGGATGAAACCATGGAAACCCGCGTGAAGCTGCGTACCGATGAAATTGAAAAATTATTTACCAGCATCAAGAGGTTGAATGGGATTATTCCGATTTGCGCGCATTGCAAAAACATCCGGAATGGATCGGGGCGATGGGAAAAGCTGGAGGCATATTTCCAAAAGCGCACCGATGCAGAATTTTCCCATGGCCTGTGCCCGGAATGTGATAAAGCCCTGTATGGGGACAGACGCCTGCATTTTGAGTCAATTGCCAGGAAATACACGGGTGAAAACCCATCGGCTCTTTACCCTGAGGTAAAAAATTTTTAAATATAATAAAATGATATCCGCACTCGGACGAACTGGTTTCCGCGGCCTTCCGAGGTGACCAGGGGAGCTGATCGCTCGATGTTCGTCCAGTAAGCCTTCAACCTTCAACCTTCCACCTTCATATAACCCATATACTCTTCAAATGTGGGAATTTTACCCATAATGGCGCAGATAGCTGCCAGTTGGGCGGATCCGAGATAAACCCGGGTGTCGTCCCCAATCCGGTTGGGAAAATTGCGGGTCGATGTTGAGATGACTGTCGTTCCATTGGCCACCCGGGCCTGGTTTCCCATGCAAAGCGAACATCCCGGAGTTTCAATCCGTGCGCCCGCGGCACCAAAAACACTGAATAAGCCCTCATTTTTAAGCTGCCGGGAATCAAGTCGGGTCGGCGGCGTCATCCACAACCGGACCGGCAGATTTTTTTTCCCGGAAAGAATTTCTGC